>JAFZDR010000121.1 GCA_017561105.1 Alistipes sp.
GACCTCGATACTCATACATGAAATCGTAATAGTGGAAGAAATCGCCTCCTACAAAACTTGTTAGAGCAAAGAGTAATAGGCCGCAAAATAAAAGGACGGTACGGCTTTTGTTATTTTCTTGTGTATATAGGTTGGTGACATTACCTTTTAGTGAAATGAATAGCAAAAAGCAGTATAGCAAAAAGCAGTACAGATTCAGCCCAAAGGTTGTACCATATGAGAAGTTTACAAAACTATACATTATATTTCGTTGTAATATACCATTTTATTCATCCAATTATACTCTCTATGCGGATCCATCTCCCAGGATGGGTTAGGAGTCATATAATCCTCGCCATAAATAAATCGTAGAATCTCGTGTGCATTAGCTGGAATATACACTTCAATACCCTCAAACAAAGTTTTAACTCTCTCACGAATCATCGGAATATCCATTCTTCGAGCTCGCACTCTTCCGTACTTACTCATCGACTGTGCGAATGTTGGAGTATCTCCAATAGTGCCATAGCCACAATAATAAGGATACTTTCCTCCATCCTCCTGTATATAGAATATGTCGATGGCCACACCTTCACATTGATATGTTTCCTCTCGACCGAAACTACCATCTTCGACCATAAATGTGCGAATAAGTTTAAAACCTATCGCCTCAAGGGCCTCAGCTATGCGAGGCGTATATTGGTCGCCCCATACTGATACATCAATATCCAAATCGTGTTTTATAAATCCCTTCTCTCGAACAGCTCCCAGCAAAGTACCAAAAGCAAGAGTATATTCGATACCATTTTCTGTCAAGCATTTATCAAAGATTTGAAGAACCTTCAAGCCATTTTGCATCAGTTTCCTTCGATGCGACTGCTCTATTCTTCTTTTGATTGGATAATATATTGGTTTCATCAACATCTTTACTCCTGGTATTTTAGCAGCCTTGTTCGCTACTTCCAAGATGAGATGGTACCACTTGCTATTTAAACTCATAATAGGTCAATTATTAGGATTTATTTGTGTTGCGTAAGCTATAAATCTTAGCTTTGATAACTAAGTATACATTGTCATAATATTCTGCACCAAATAATTTTGGCAAACAAGTCAACATAAAGAGACCTATTGTACAAAATCCAAGGATTCCAATATACTCTCCGTAGTTAACATTTTTGACTACAAGATAGAATATTGCAGCAAGCAATATTGTAACCCAAGTTGATGCAAGCATACTCTTTATCACATCTGTTAATTTCACTGATGTTTTATATGCCAGATATGTAATTTTTACAACACTATCAAAAATGCGGGAGATAACTACTCCAATCGCAACACCCAAAATGTCATAATAACATCCTATGTATATGCACACTAAAGTGAATACACATACCACAACTCGGATATAAAAGTATGATTTTACCCAACCAAGACTTCTAAAGAAACAATCACCAATTCTGCTGTACGCCAAAAACAAGACGGAAATAGACAATACTCTAAAGATTGTTGTAAGCCATTTCCAATCAGGGCCAAAGAAGATGTCAATTATAAGTTCTGAGCTTAAGCAGAAGCCTGCCCCCATTATCATAGAGAACAAACTTACCAAAGATATCGCCTTCAAAAATGAGCTACTTAGTTTTGAGGTGTCATCCTTGAACGACGATAAAATAGGGAATAATACCGTATCAAAAACACCATTAACTTGGTCAGAAATTCTGCTAATAAAGGTTGAAGGTCGATTATATGCACCAATCGAAGCTATTGGAATCCATCTTGTCAAGATAAGTTTGTCTAATTCAGTGGTAATTCGTCTAACTATCACACTACCCGTCAACCAGCCACCATACGACATAATATCCTTTATGTACGCCTTATGAATTGTCAAATTCGGCCACATTTTTTTTACGCCAAATAGGATGCAGGTCATCAATACTGAATTAGCTATAGCAGATGCTATAATTGCATCAACTCCATATCCTTTTATTGCTAATACAATTCCTATTGCAGACGAAATCACATATCCGAATATCTCACACATGCCGAACTTTAAGAAATCTAAAGTTCGCATAAACATAGCTCTTGCTACACTATTAACGCTGCATAACAAAAGTGTCGCAGACATTAGTCTGAACGATTTTACCAACTCTACACCTTGTCCCATTAACATCGACAACGGTTTTGCCAATACAATAAGGAGCAACATAAATATTGTTCCTAAGAGTGCACTCAAACCCAATGCCGTAGAGATATACTCCTTGCTCGCATCATTTCGCTGAATTACTGCTGATCCCAAGCCTGCTTCTGTCAAGCATTGGAAAACGCTTGTAACAGCGACAATTACAGCATAAAAACCAAAATCTTCAGGAGTTAATAAACGCGACATAAGAGCAAACACGCTAATCTCCAATACACCTTTTGCTACAACAATAAGTGTTTGAGAAGATAAGCCCTTATAGACTTTGCTTTTTGTGCTGCGCTCTATTGTCTCCTGGTTAGTTTCCATTATCCCAAAAACTCAATTTTTGTTGTGTGGACCTCTTTTACCTCGGGGATCTGCATGTAGTCACCGTAGATCTTGCGGAGGTATGCATCCGAATTGTGGGGTGCAGGGAAGTCGTAGCCCTCGAACTTAATGGTCGAGAGCGGGAACAAATCCTCCTCGAAGCGTGCTTTGCGGTAGCACCATGTGCCGTAGGTGTGGCGCAGCTCCTGTCCCGGGAAGAGGTTGCTCAAGGCTCGCCAAATCTTGAACGAGTTGAAAGCCAGCATCTTTCGGAACGCTATGACGGCATCCACAAATTTATTGCGCTTGTGTCGATTGCCGAACTTGCGGATGCGACGCAGGCGCATGTGTGTCTGGTGGTTTGCAAATTTATGGGTGTACTCTAACGCGAAAATATCGATGAAGATACCTTTGTGCTTGAAATTCTCGCCGCCGCTGTGCTCCTCAATCACCGAGTGGGTATCGCGAACCTTCACATATGGCATTATGTAGTGCAGATCGTTTTCGGGGGTCTGGATAATGTAGTCTTCGCTATCCTTAAATACCCTCTTAAAGCGAAGGAAATCCTCGCGAAGCATCTCTATATCGAGGTCATCATCCCAAGGAATAAAGCCTCCGTGGCGCATCGCACCGAGCAGCGTGCCCGAGCTAAGCCAATATGTGATGCTGTGCTCCTTGCATATCTTATCGACATGCAGCAATATATCGAGCATCTTTATCTGCTGTCGGCGCAATATCGAGCCGTCAGGGTTATAATCGGCTCTAAATTTCTCTTGAAGTTCGGGTTGTATCATAAATCTAATCTCTGTCGGGCTCTTATTGGGAAATTTTCGACATTCCCCACTCGTAAACCTTGTCAATAGTCGGAGTTGCTACACCGAGTTCCTTTGCCAAGGTCCAAATATATTTTAGTCCAAACGGAAAATCCTCAGTGAAATATCTGCTTTCAAAGTCGGGCACCCATCCCCCCTCACATCTCTTCATAGGCGACTCTATGCTTTGGAATGCAGGGATTGAAGATATCTTGCGGGTGAGTGACGATGCATCGTGCGACTCGTAATACTCCAATAGTGGAGGTATTGCCCCCTCGCTAACGGGAAGCTTTTTCAGCAGCGTCATAAACTCGGCATCCATATCGATAAGCATCTGCGAGGTATCATCGCTCCACTCCTTGTAGAAGCGTATGTTGTGGTCGTAAACCTCGCCATTCCAATCGTGCCACATGCTGTAGAGTCGTCCTGTGTGGAGTATGGGATTGCTATTTGTCAAGCTCACCTCGTAATGGTTCTTCTTAAGCATGGTTGGGGTGACAAACAACTTCTCTATCATCTGTCGGAACGCCTCTGTGTCATCGACACCCTCTACAGCGATTGCAACCTGAGGTTTGTAACCAAGGAGATTTGCCGAGTGGCCATACTTCTCAACTCGAGCGATGAATGGTGTTCGCTGAAATGCAAATAACGGAGTTCTCTTTTCGAGAACCTCGTGTGCCGCGAAGAAGAAGCCTGTACTTGCGACAATAGAGCCGACGACGGTGTCGCTATTCAAGTATGGCTTTATATCGCGCAATGTCTTCTCAATCAGGAAACCCGGCTGGCAGATAAAGACCATATCGGCTTGTGGAATAACCTCTGCCGGCAAATTTGTAGCCAAGGCTATATCTGCAATATACTGATGACCCTTTGTGTCGGTCACGGTTATGTGCTTGCCCCACTGCGAAGGTCGATTTGTTAGAATCGAAACCTCAACGCCCTTGCACGAGGAGAGTACGCCAGCCGAAACATGGCCTAAAGAGCCGCCACCACAGATACAAATCTTCATCCTACAACTCCTTTAAAGCCTCTACAAGGCGATGGTTGTCATTTCTGTCGCGAACGGCGATACGGATATACTCGCCACCGTCGAATGCCGACTTGCCTGAACAATCCTTGATGAGGATATTGTATCTGACGAGTAACTTTACAGCCAACTCGTGCGATGTGTACTTTCCGCCTACCAATTCGCACATAAAGTAGTTTGCCTGCGACGGTATTACGCGCAAGAACGGTATCTGCTGCAACTCCCCGTGGAAGAGTTTGCGCTCCTTGCGGAACGCCTTGCAGGCGAGAAGATAATCCTTGTGGTACTTCTCGTAGATCTGCATATAGAACTCGCCAAACGAGTTGATGTTCCAGATTGCGACCTCCTTCTTAATTGTTGCGATAATCTCGGTATTGCCACTTGCCAATACTCCTAAACGAATACCCGGTACGCCATACGATTTCGATATGCTCTTTACCACAACGAGGTGTGGATTTGCTGCGAGGAGTTCGTTGTGTAGGAGCGAAAATTCGCCCTCGACATCTACGAAGTCGACAAACGACTCATCTACGATAAACTGCACTCCGTGCTTGCCTGTCCACTCAATCAGATGCAACAAGTCGCTATATGGAATGTAGTTACCCGAAGGGTTATCAGGGTTAATGAGGAGAAGCGTTCCAATCTCCTTGTCGCCATAGAAAGCGATGATATCATCTGCCGAGTAGTGCTTGTCGGCATTGGTCGGAATGTACGAAACGATATTTTCGCGTACGGCACGATTTGGGTACTCCTCGAAAGTAGGGTAGATAACGCCAATCTTTGCGGTGTGGCGCTCGATCAGCACCTTTATCAACTCGGCTGCACCATTACCCACGGCGATATACTCCTGTTTGAGCGAGAAGTTTTTCGCTGCGAGAAGACTGTTTACACGCATACCCGAAGGGTACTCGCGCAGCAATGTTTCGAACGATGCCTTCATCTCGTCGAGCATCTGCTTTGGTGGGAAGTATGGGTTTACCAGGTAGCAGAAATCCAACATATGTGGGTAGCGCCAATAGCCGCCGAAGCGCGAGGTTAGCGCCTTGTACTTCTTTTCGTCGCTACTCTCGAACATGCCCGATGCGATATCCAAGTCCTGAATATCGTCAATTTCGTACCACTGCTCGCCCTGCAGCGGAAGCGCTTTCAATGGCGAGTCGTCGAGCAGAGTGATAACCTTTAGAACCTGCTCGTAGTATTCGTTGCGGCCGAGGGCCTGGCAGTATGCGCTCAAGAACGGAACATAGTGCGACTTCGAGAACTCCTTGCTGAACTTGTAGATATTTACGGTCTTGTAGTAGCTGTCAATATCCGAGTATTTGAAGTCGCGCTTCGAGATGAAATTCTTAATCTTGCACTCTTCGTTCAGTACCACAACCGTACCGTCCATCCAGCTCTCGTACTTATCTACAAGTGCGAGGTTAGGGTAGTCGTTGTCGATAATGCGCTTTACAACGGCAGGCTCGTAGATCAAGTCCGACTCCAAAAGCAGAGTGTCTTCGGCCTCGAGGTAATCCTTTGCCAGATAGAGCGAGTAGATATTGTTGGTCTTGTCGTATATCGGATTATCGACATAGACAATCTCTACACCCTTGTAGCTATTGCCGACATACGCCTTTACATTCTCGCGCTTGTAGCCTACAACCAACACTATGCGTGAGAGGTTGCACTCTGCCAGAGTCTCCAAGGCTCTGTCAATCAACTTTACGCCATTAACCTCGAGCATACACTTTGTGTTGTCGCCCGTAAGTTCTCCGAGGCGGCGTCCCATACCTGCCGCCAAAATTACTGCCTGCATAATTTAATCTTTTCTGAAAATATCTCGAGTGTAGACCTTCGATGCTACATCGTCGAGGGAACTGTCGTAGCGATTTGCGATAATAGCCTGACTGCGCTCCTTGAATTTTGATAAATCGTTTACTACCTCCGAGCCGAAGAATGTTGTTCCATCCTCGAGAGACGGCTCGTATATTATAACCTCGGCACCTTTCGCCTTAATGCGCTTCATGATGCCTTGTATCGCGCTATGGCGGAAGTTGTCCGAGTTAATCTTCATTGTTAAACGGTAAATTCCTATTACAACGCCCTTTTTCTCCTGGTCTGCTTCCGTGTAGCCGGCCTTGCGGAGAACCTGATCTGCAATAAAGTCCTTGCGGGTACGATTACTCTCCACAATTGCCGTCATCATATTCTGCGGAACATGGTCGTAGTTTGCCAAGAGCTGCTTGGTATCCTTTGGCAGACAATAACCTCCATAGCCGAACGACGGGTTATTGTAGTGCATTCCGATTCGAGGGTCAAGACCTACACCCCTGATTATAGCCTCGGTGTCGAGTCCTTTAACCTCGGCGTAGGTGTCGAGCTCGTTGAAGTAGCTCACTCGCAACGCAAGGAAGGTGTTCGCAAAGAGCTTTACCGCCTCGGCCTCGGTCAATCCCATAAAGAGGATCTCCACATCATCCTTCAATGCACCCTCCTTCAGGAGAGTTGCAAATGTGCGAGCCGCCTTGTCGAGTCGCTCATCACCCTCGGGGCGACCAACGATGATACGGCTTGGGTAGAGATTGTCGTACAACGCCTTGCTCTCACGCAAGAATTCCGGCGAGAAGAGCAGATTGTCGGTATTGTACTTTACCCTCGCAGCCTCACTAAATCCAACCGGAATGGTCGATTTCACAACCATTATGGCGTTAGGGTTCACCTCGACCACAAGCTTTATAACCGCTTCAACAGCCGATGTGTCGAAAAAGTTCTTCTGACTGTCGTAGTTGGTCGGAGTAGCAATGATGACAAAATCGGCCTCCCTATATGCTGCCTCAGCATCGAGTGTGGCAGTGAGATTTAACTCCTTCTCTGCGAGGTATCTCTCGATGTAGTCATCCTGGATAGGCGATTTGCGGCAGTTTATCATATCAACCTTCTCGGGTACGATATCCACTGCAACAACCTCATTGTTTTGAGATAGCAACGTCGCCATCGACATTCCTACATAGCCTGTACCTGCTACTGCGATCTTCATAACTTTGAAATCTATCTAAAATCTGCCAACTTCTGCAATGCCAACCAGCCCTTCTTGTCTGCAACATGTGTTTTGCGACCAATGCGCTGTGCAAAGTGGTAAATGGCGCTCTTGCGAACAATCTGAATTCGCATAAATTTGTAGAATCCCGCCGTTACCACCACTCCGCTGGTGATGACTATGTAGAACTGTGTATTTATCGACGCACCACATCGGTATGCGATGTACCACAAAAGTACGACGATAATGTTGAGCGAAAGAACACTCGCTGTTGTTCCTACATGCGAGAAACCCAACTCGATAAAGAGGTGGTGGAGGTGGGTTTTGTCAGGATGGAATGGCGAGGTGCGACGGATAATTCGCATAGCCATAACGCGTACCGTATCAAATACCGGCACGCACATTACTGCGAGAGTAAACGCCACCAAACCGATATTGCTGCCGGCAAAGAAATCGCCGCAGATATTGCCTGAGCTGATCGCCGTAACCACATATGACGACATCACCACACCCATCATCAGTGAGCCTCCGTCGCCGATAAACATCTTTGTCTTCATGCCGAAAACATTGTGGAAGAAGAACGGAATAAGTGCGCCAATGGTAAATAGGCTCAACAAGACCATTGTGATATCGCCCGCCTTGAAGAAGAGCAGGCCGAATGCAGCACTCGCCAAGATGCAGAATCCCGACGACAGACCATCTACGCCATCTATCAGATTTATGGCGTTTATCATACCTACTACTGCGACTACGGTCAGCGGTATCGATATCCAAACAGGCATATCGTAGTATCCCCACAATCCGTGCAGGTTGTCCAACGACATCTCTGTAACAAACATCATCATAAGGACCATGATAATTTCGATGGCAAATCGCAACCATGGCGAAAGACCCGAAACATCGTCAGCAACGCCTACGCACAACATTACCGATATTGCGATAAACATCGGCAGCAGCGAGCTGACATCGAAGAAGAAGTAGGCCGTGCATAGTCCGGCTACCAATCCGAAGAATACGGCAACACCTCCCATAACAGGAACGGGATTTCGCTGTAATTTGCGAGCGTCCGGGTTGTCCACGATGTTGCGTCTCTTCGCAAACTTCATCACTTGCGGGTGGATAAACATCACGACCAGCAATGCGGTGATGAAAGTAGATAACAATCCGAGAATAACGGATGATTCCATAAAAGTTTTTTGTTAGGTTAATTTAGGTTGATATTGGTTTTAGGTCTGTTTTTGGTCCTCTTCGCGTCGCGCGGTACCGCGCGTATGTGCATACCTTCGGGGCTTTGACGATGTATTAACGCATTGATTTACAGTGCGTTATCGCCAATTATGTGGGCTTTATCAAGCTCTGTTCGGGTGGTATTCCGTTTGCAACAGCCTCTTCGGCCCTTTATAATACACGACAAATGTAACCAATAATTCTCAAAAGAGCAAATTTGCAGGCTCTTTTTTTATCATTTTTCGATACTATTTTTTGCGGCTGATATTTATAAAATATCTTTCTGCATAATTACTCACATATTCGATCGCTTTCGGGGTGTTTTATGGCATATAAAATATCCTTGACGAATATCGGGGATACTCCATCAAGGATATTTGCAAATTGTCACATATCGAACATTGTCGATTAGTTGTATTTCGAACGGGCCAAGGCCTTATCCCAGTCGATGAGATTCATATACTCTTTGACAAAGTCGGCTCGACGGTTTTTGTAGTCGAGGTAGTAGGCATGCTCCCAGACATCGATGCACATCAGCGGGTTGAGCTCGTGCCGTATGGGGTTGTCGGCATCTTTGGTGGGCAGAATGGAGAGTTTTCCGTTGCTATCCTCGGCAAGCCAAACCCATCCCGAGCCGAAAAGTCCCGTGGCAGTGTCGATAAATTGCTTGTTGAAATTATCTATCGAACCGAAGTCGTGAATTATGCGTTTTCTCAACCTTTCAGGTATCACTTTTTGAACAGGAGTAATACCCTCGAAGTAGATTTGATGGTTTAGCGACTGTGCTGCGTTGTTAAATAGTACACCATCGGAGTTCTCGACAATCTCCTCCAGCGTCATCGCTTCGTATGGAGTGCCGGCAATAAGGCGGTTTGTATTGTCGATATAGGTCTTGAAATGTTTGCCGTAGTGGTAGTCGATGGTCTCCTTGCTCATGATTGGTTCGAGCGCATCGGCCGAGTAGGGGAGTATCGGGAGTGAAAACTTCGGCGAGGAGATAGTCATCGCCACTGCACTTCTCGATTTTTGGTTGTTTATATAGATGTAGCCATTGAGGTAGGTGGCAAAAATCAACCACAACATGTAGGGCACAAAGAGCCATGCCGCAGCGGGTCGTCGTCCTGCCGTATAGACGATGTAGGCGAAGACCGCAACATCGAGTGCGAGGATGCAGAGCAGACCCAGGAACGGACTGCGCAATGCAAAGAACATTACGCTCCACAAAAAGTTGAGCAGCAGCTGTAAGATCCACAATCTCAGCACACTGACATCTCCCTTGGCAAGCATTGTGCCCGCCGATATACCTATGAGCAGATAGAGTATGCTCCATGCAATTGGAAAGGCGATCGCCGGGGGCGAGTATGGCGATTTTACAAGGAACGGATACCACTCTACGAGGGCTTCACCCTGTATGTATGAGCCGAGAAAGCCCACTGCGTAGGCGAGAAGAATCGGGATAAAGTAGGCGAAAAACTTTTTCATCTTTGTACAAATTGGAAAGGTCTATCGTGCAAAGAGTACGCCAAAGAAAAAGCATCGAGCGGTGTGCCCGATGCTTTTTCTTTTAGTTGTAGTACGATTAACGCGGATACCAAGTTTCGTTAGCCGCCAAATATGGGTTTGTAGGCTTGCGCTTGAAATCCATTGTAACCTTTACGCGCTTGTTGCCTCCGCAGATGAGGTTTGTAACGGTGAACTCGGCGCTTGCCGAACCCTTTGGCAATGCGAGTTGTACTGCGCTCATGGCGTGCACAATCATCTCACCCTTGCCAACCTTAACAGAGTATGGGAGTGACGACTTGTTGGTGAGCATTACCACGGTCTCCTTCTTGTTGTCACAGAGGTGTTCGATGCTGACGCTCGCCTTGAACAACTCTGCGAGGTACTCCTCCTTGCCAATCAGGCGGTTGTTGTGGTAGGCGATTGTGCGACCCTTTTCGATAGCCTCCTTGATAGACTTCTCGTCGCACTTCTTTGCGAGTATAAAGGTCATATTGCGATATACACCATCGTTGTAGTATGGCTGGAATCGCTCTGCAATGGTTGAGTGACCATCCGAGTTAGAGAACATCGGAACGTTGTTCTTGATGCAGTAAGGAACAAGTCTGCCCCAGAATGCCCAACCGTTACCAATCTCCATGCCCTTCACAAGACCGCTATTGTGCAACTCCTCGGCGAGTGGACTCATCGAAGTCTTGGTTGTCTTGTTGTGCTTAGGGTGGTTCTGGAAAACATAAGCGCCCTGATCTACCGCATTCTGAATAGACTGCTTGATATTTGGGTGGTAGATTTTGTTGTTGTCGGTTGTGAAGATGGCGTTGTAGTGACCCTCATTGCGAGTGATCTCAACACCGCGGACAATCAACATTCCGTACTGCTGGTTCGACTCGATAGCCTCATCGTAGTTGGTGTTGAGATTTGCGAGAATACCGCGCTCATCGGCAGCTACATCCTGAAGGTTTGTGTTTACACCCTTTGGAAGGTTGCGATACTCCTCTTTGATATACTCGCCCATATACTTGATGAGGTCGCGCTCGATACGACGATACTCGATATGGTCGGTGATGGCGAGGATATCCAAGCCGTCACTCCACGCCTCGCGAACGCGCAACGATGGAGTGATATTTCCGTCTGAATAGATTGTGTGAGTGTGGAAGTCGGCCTTGTAGACATTGTATCCCTTGATTTGCGGGATGATAATCTCCTGGCGGTGCTTACCGGTGTGAACCGATAGCGTTGGGTCGTTTTTCTTCTGCGCCATCGCAGATGTTGTCAATGCGAAGATTGCAATGGCAATAAGCAAAAACTTACTCTTGTTCATAGTTTGTAAATGGTAAAATGTTAGTTAATATCTTCGCAAAGATACAACTTTCTTTATATATAGATGCTTCTATTTGTGAAAAGTTAAATAATAGATGAAAGATTTTCTAACTTTGTATCCACAAATTACCGATTTTTGAGATGAGTTGGCTTTTAGATTTAGGATATTTCGGACTCTTCGTCGGCGCATTCCTGGCGGCGACAGTGGTGCCGTTTAGCTCCGATGTGCTGCTTGTGGGTATGCTTGTCGCAGGCGGCTCGCCGTGGGTTGTTATAGGTGTTGCTACGGTGGGTAATTTCCTCGGCGGTCTAACCTCCTATGGTATAGGTCGCATTGGCAAGTGGGAGTGGATCGAAAAGCTTGGCGTAAAGCCCGAAACAATGGCAAGGCACAAGGCTAAAATCGATAGATATGGCGCGTGGCTGGCACTCTTGTCGTGGGTGCCGTTTGTGGGTGATGTATTTGCTGTGGCGCTC
>JAFZDR010000122.1 GCA_017561105.1 Alistipes sp.
AACAAGCAGAACAACCAGAACCAGCAGAACCAGGGCGGTGGCAAGAAGAACAAGCAGAAGCCACAGCCAAAGCCTGTAGTTCGCCCTGAGGTGAGCGACGAGGAGGTTTCGAAGCAGGTAAAGGATACTTTGGCTCGTTTGACTGCCAAGGGTGCTAAGAACAAGGGTGCTAAGTACCGTCGCGAGAAGCGCGAGGAGGTACGCGAGCGCATGAACGAGGCTTTCGAGCAGGAAGCAGCAGAGAAGAAGATTCTCAAGGTTACCGAGTTCGTAACTGTAAGTGAGGTGGCTACAATGATGAACATCTCGCCTATGGAGGTTATCTCGGCTTGTATGAACCTCGGTTTGATGGTATCTATCAACCAGCGTCTTGATGCTGAGGCTTTGGTAGTGGTAGCTGAGGAGTTCGGCTTCACCGTAGAGTTCGTATCGGCCGAGATTCAGGAGGCTATCAACGATGAGGAGGTAGATACAGCTGAGGACTTGCTCCCTCGTCCACCAATCGTAACAGTAATGGGCCATGTCGACCACGGTAAGACATCGCTCTTGGATAATATCCGTAAGACAAATGTAACCGCAGGCGAGGCGGGAGGTATCACCCAGCACATCGGTGCATACTCTGTAAACCTCAACGGCCAAAAGATCACCTTCCTCGATACCCCGGGTCACGAGGCATTTACAGCGATGCGTGCGCGTGGTGCGAAGATTACCGATGTTGCCGTTATTATCGTTGCGGCTGACGACAAGGTGATGCCACAGACTGTCGAGGCTATCAACCACGCACAGGCTGCAGGCGTACCTATGGTATTCGCAATCAACAAGATCGATAAACCACAGGCTAACCCTGACCACATCAAGGAGCAGCTCTCGCAGATGAATCTCCTCGTGGAGGATTGGGGTGGTAAGTACCAGAGCCAGGATGTTTCGGCTAAGCAGGGACTCAACCTCGACAAGTTGCTCGAGAAGGTGTTGCTCGAGGCCGAGATGCTCGACTTGAAGGCTAACCCTAACAAGAAGGCTAAGGGTACTATCATCGAGTCTACTTTGGACAAGGGTCGTGGTTATGTTTCGACAGTGCTCGTTCAGGAGGGAACACTCCGCGTAGGAGATGTAATCCTCTCGGGAGTATATACAGGCCGCGTAAAGGCGATGTTCGACGAGAATGGTAACAAGGTTAAGGAGGCAGGTCCTTCGACACCTGTTCAGTTGCTCGGTCTTAACGGTGCTCCACAGGCGGGAGACTCTATCAATGTGATGGACGACGACCGCTCGGCTCGTGAGATTGCCAACAAGCGTGAGCAGTTGCAGCGTATGCAGGGTATCATGACTCAGAAGCATGTAACACTCGACGAGATCGGTCGTCGTATCGCTATCGGCTCGTTCAAGGAGTTGAATATCATCGTTAAGGGTGATGTAGACGGATCGGTTGAGGCTATGTCGGGATCGCTCATCAAGCTCTCGAAGGAGACCGTTCAGGTAAATGTTATCCACTCGGCAGTAGGTCAGATCTCGGAGAGCGATGTATTGCTCGCCGCTGCATCGAACGCCATTATCGTGGGCTTCCAGGTACGACCTTCGGCAGCTGCGCGTAAGGTAGCCGAGCAGGAGGAGATCGAGATCCGCCTCTACTCTATCATCTACGACGCTATCAACGATATCAAGGACGCTATCGAGGGTATGTTGGAGCCTGTGATGAAGGAGGAGATTGTCTGCTCGATCGAGGTACTCGAAACCTTCAAGATTTCGAAGGTAGGAACTATCGCCGGAGGTATTGTGCGTGAGGGTAAGATTACCCGTCACACTCCTATCCGCGTAATTCGCGACGGTATCGTTATCCACACAGGTCGTCTTGGTTCGTTGAAGCGATTCAAGGACGATGTGAAGGAGGTATCTTCGGGTATGGATTGCGGTTTGAACATCGAGTCGTACAACGATATCAAGATCGGTGATATCATCGAGGGATACGAGCAGGTAGAGGTAAAGCGCAAGTAATGCGTTTTGCCTTCGCAAGCTCAATTGAAAATGAAAAATTAAAAATTAAGAATTACAAATAACCTAAAACAACAAAAGGCTATGGCAATTAAGTTTGTTACTCCAGAAGAGGCCGTTAAGGCGATTAAGTCGGGTGATCATATTCACCTATCGTCGGTAGCTTCGGCACCGCAGTGTTTGATTAAGGCTATGTGCGAGCGTGGACGCGCAGGCGAGTTGAAGGATGTACACATCCACCACCTCCACACAGAGGGTCCTGCTCCATATTCGGAGCCTGAGTTCGAGGGTGTATTCCAGTTGGATTCGTTCTTCGTAGGTGGCAATGTTCGTAAGACTACACAGGCGGGCTACGCAGATTACATCCCTGTATTTTTGAGCGAAACTCAGAAGTTGTATCGCTCGGGCGCAGTACCTTGTAATGTAGCTATGATTCAGGTTTCTACTCCTGACCAGCACGGCTATGTATCGCTCGGTACTTCGGTAGATGCTACTCTCGCAGCTGTTGAGTGCGCTGACACCGTTATCGCAGTTATCAACAAGTATGTACCTCGTGCTTGGGGTGATGCTATGATCCACTCGTCGAAGATCGACATCTTCGTTCAGGACGATCAGCCACTCGAGGAGGCTCACTTCACCGCTCCAAACGAGATCGAGACTAAGATCGGTAACCTCTGTGCAGGTCTTATCGAGGATGGCGCAACCCTCCAGATGGGTATCGGTGCTATTCCTAACGCAGTGCTCGCGCAGCTCGGCAACCACAAGAACCTCGGTGTTCACACCGAGATGTTCGCTGACGGTGTTCTCCCACTCGTAGAGAAGGGCGTAATCAATGGCGAGGCTAAGAATATCGATAAGGGTAAGATGGTTTCGACCTTCTTGATGGGTTCGCAGAAGGTTTACGACTTCATCAACGACAACCCAGGCGTATTGATGATGGATGTAGGTTACACCAACGATCCATTCATTATCGCAAAGAACGACCGCGTAACAGCTATCAACTCGGCATTGCAGGTTGATTTGACAGGTCAGGTTTGCGCTGACTCACTCGGTCGTAAGTTCTACTCGGGCGTAGGTGGTCAGGTCGACTTCATCTATGGTGCATCGTTATCGAAGGGCGGTAAGGCTATTATCGCTATGCCTTCAATCACTAATAAGGGTGTATCGAAGATCTCGGATGTATTGACCGAGGGTTCGGGTGTTGTTACTACTCGTAGCCACATGCACTGGTTTGTAACCGAGAATGGTGCTGTCGATTTGTATGGCAAGAGCTTGCAGGAGCGCGCTCGCCTTATCATCTCGGTAGCTCACCCATCGGCTCAGGAGGCTCTCGACGAGGCTGCCTTCAACCGCTACGGAAGTCACCACCACTATATTAAGGGGTATATGAAGAAGTAATCCTTGAAGTACGGCAGTGCTTTATGTAAGGCTTTCTCCTTTGGGGAAGGCCTTTCTTTTTGCCCTTAATATAGTGGTGGTAAGGCCTTCGGCCACCACCACTTTTTGTGTTACCCACCCCCTAAATCCCCCTCCTGTGAGGGGGACTTATTTTTGCTGCCGCTAATAGGGGATTATAGGATTTTGATGGGAGCGCACCTGCGGTGCTTGATAGGATTTGATGGAAAGTCCTATCCTATTCTATTCTATCCTATCTAATCCTATCTAGTCCTATCGAGGGCATAAGCCCGAATCATATCTTATCCTTTGTCATTAAATGCCATTTTTGCCGTCTACCTCTTGTTCAATCAAAAATAATTTCCTAAATTTGTGGTGCAGTCGCAAGATTGCAATACATAATTACGCAGAAAGTGTAAGTTTATTCTCGTTGAACGAACTTAGGAAATTCGATTTATAGTGAGAATAGGCAGACATTCTTCTGCGTCATACCTCTTGGTATGGCGTGGAATTGTTGCTTATTTTAACTATAAAGGTATCCTAAGACCTGTTCAACTAAAATAAGTCTTCAGCACCACGCTTTCTTTTTATGCGTAATCTAAATTTGAGATACCTTGTAACACTTAAATTTATATTACTATGAAAAGGTTTTTACTTGTAATTGCAGTTGCGACAATGGTTTTGTCGGGCTGTCAGAAAATCTACGACGATCTTGACAAGCTTGATGATCGTTTAGACCGTATTGAGCAGATTACCCTACCAAGTATTGAGAAGCAGATTGAGAGCATCAACTCTCAACTCGCATCGCTCAAAGCGATTGACGAGGCTATCAAGGCTCAGATTGCCGACCTTCAAAAGGGCAGCAGCGAAGGCGTTCCAAGCGAGGAGATTGACAACTTGAAAGCGAAGGACAAGGCTCTTGAAGAGGCTATCGCCGATTTGCAGCGATATGTCGATGAGGAGATTAAGAAGGCGAAGGACGCAGCAGCGGCCGCCTATGCCACCATTGAGCAGTACAACAATATCGTAACGCAACTCTCCGGACTGCAAACCGCTACGGAGCAGTTGGGCGAAGAACTTACCGGCAAGATTAACGATGAGGTTAAGAAGTTGAACGACAAGATAGCAGAACTTGAAACTCGTTTGCAGGCCGTTGAGGAGAGCGTCAAGCAATTGCTTGCACGCATTCAGTCGGTATCGTACATACCAAAGTATAGCGATGGCTACGCGACTGTTGAGTACGACAACAACACCAGCCTTGTCGTGCTTGACTTTAAGGTTTCGCCAAAAGAGTGTGTTTCAGAGTTGGCGCAGGTTTGGAGTAGTGCCGTTTCGTGCGAGGCCATATACACCCAGAGCCGTGCCGTATCGTTCGTTGCGATGCCTATCACTAAATTTGAGACCAATGCTGCCAATGGCGTGATTAGCGTTACTGCTTCGGGCGAGAACTTATCAGACGATTTCTTTGCAGGCACAAAGGAGGCGAGAGTTGCGTTGGTTATCTCCGATGGCAACAACTCCGTAACAAGCGAGTATATTCCTATGGTTGCCAAATCAAATCTGAACTCGGTACCTAATGATGAAATTTGGTACACATCGAGCGATGGCAAAATCGTAACGCCATTCAAAACAGATGTTTATAGTGCAAGTATTATATCGAACACCTACGAAAACAATAAGGGCATTATCAAATTTGACGGGCCTCTCACCGTAATCGGAGAAATAGCCTTTTACAACTGTCAGACACTAACAAGTATCACTATTCCAAATAGTGTTGTTGAGATAGGAGAGAGAGCGTTCGGTGGTTGCAGCAATTTAGCAGCATTCCACAGCCGATTTGCCTCCGCCGACAAGCGTTTTCTAATTGTTGACGGCGTGCTAATCGGCTTTGCAGGAGCGGCTAATGCTATTCCGTACACTATACCCAATGGTGTTACCAGAATTGGAAGCGGCGCATTCCAAGGTTGCACCAAGTCGCCGACAAAGTTAACAATTCCTGATAGCGTTACTTCGATTGGAGATTGGGCATTCTATCAATGTAAATCTCTAACAAGCATTACCATAGGAAATGGTGTTACCAAAATTGAAGAGAAGACTTTCGGGGGTAATCCAAATTTAAAAACCATATATAGCAAGTTTGCATCAGAGGATAATCGTTGTCTGATTATAGATGGCGAGTTGGTAGGATTTGCGCCAAGCGGACTTGGATCATACACACTTCCAAGCAGTATAACCAAAATCAGATCACGGGTTTTTTTAGAGTGTAGCAGCCTAACAAATCTCACTATTCCTAATAGTGTTACCGAAATTGGCGAATACGCTTTTTATGGGTCAACCAGCATACATAGCGTTGTACTACCAGAAAGCATCACTAAAATAGATCGGCAAACATTCTACGACTGCACTAATTTGACAAGCGTTACAATTCCCGAGGGTATTACCGAAATCGGTAACTATGCATTCTACAACTGCACTAATTTGACAAGCATTACAATCCCCGATAGCGTTACTTCGATTGGGGAGGGGGCATTCCGAAAATGTCAGGCATTGGAGAGCGTAAAACTTTCCGAAAATTTAACAACCATTACAGTTTGGATGTTAGCAGAAACCAAAATAGCAACCAACGCATTAGGTTACGATGTCTTTACAATTCCCGATAGTGTTACCAAGATTGAATATTATGCTTTTGAGAACTGCCCAATTTTGTTCAAGCTAGTTATCCCGAAGAATGTTAGATCTATAGGCAGTATTTGTTCTTCTAGCAATTCAGATTCATTTTCTAAAATTAAAACTATCGAATGCAGACCCACAACCCCTCCGGAAATAGGTAGTTTGCCTGAGTCCGTCACCGATATCATTGTCCCGAAGGCTTCGTACGACAAATATAAAGTGGCCACAGTGTGGTCTAAATTCGCCTCTAAAATACGCGCAAGTTCCAGTTTTTAGGTAATCCATCAGACGGCCTCGCATTGCGAGGCTACCACTCCGCCAAAGGGAGGTTGTCGGTAATGCGATGACCTCCCTTGCTTTTTATATAATGGTGATGACTTCATATGTTACCCACCCCCGCACCCCCTCCTGTGAGGG
>JAFZDR010000123.1 GCA_017561105.1 Alistipes sp.
ACCAAGCGAGCTGTGGCTCAACGCGGTATCAACCTTGCAAAGGAGATATTCCTACACAAGGGCGAGGCCTTTTCGGCTGACGCTATTATTGCGGAGCTTGGTTTGCCGTTGTTCGTTAAGCCAAACGCAAGCGGCTCGAGCTTTGGCGTTACACGCGTAACCGAGAAGGAGCAGATAGCAAAGGCTGTGGAGTTGGCATTCACCGAGAGCGAGGAGGTATTGATTGAGGAGTGCATCACAGGTCGCGAGTTTGGCTGTGGCGTGCTTATCACCAAGGAGAAGGAGCTTGTGTTGCCTATTACGGAGATTGTCTCAAAAAATGCCTTCTTCGACTACGAGGCAAAATATACCGCAGGCATGAGCGACGAGATTACCCCTGCACCAATCAGCGAGGAGTGGGCAGCAATGCTTGCACACGACGCTGTAGAGGCATACAAGGCGTGCCGTTGTCGCGGTATTGTCCGCATCGACTTTATCATTACCGAGGAGGGCAAGGCCTACCTTATCGAGGTAAATGCCATTCCGGGTATGTCGAGCGGCAGCATCGTTCCAAAGCAAGCCCGCACGGCAGGCATATCGCTCGGCGAGTTGTACGATTGGGTGATTGGAGATACAATGGCATAGAATGGCAATGAATGGCAGGCGTTCGCTTTCGCTCACTGAATGGCATTAAATGGCAGAAGAGAGATGGATATCACAAAACAGAACAACAATCTCTATCGTAATCTGATAGCCTATTGCAAGGCGGTGGTTATCTACGACTTAACCTACCACTTCTGCGAAAGATTTATTGCTATTGGTGACCGCACGAAAGACCAAATGATTCAGGCGGCTCGTTCGGGCAAGCAGAACATCGTAGAGGGCAAGGCTGCATCACTTACCTCTGCCGAGAGTCACCTCAATCTATTAGGAGTAGCAAGAGCGAGTTTTCAGGAGTTGTTAGAGGATTACACAGACTACCTGCGCACTCGTAAATTGCGAATATGGGAAACCGATTCAAAGGAGGTTGAGGCTATGCGCGAACTTGGCTTGACGCACACCGACTCGAAGTTCTTCTTGGAGTTGGCCGAGAGCCGAAACGATGAAGTTGTAGCCAATATGGCGATAGTGTTGCTATACCAGGAGGATGTGCTATTGCGCAAACATATTGAGAAACAAATTGCACGCTTTGTTGATGATGGCGGTTTTCGAGAGTCATTGGCAAAAGCACGCAAGGACAAAAAGAGAAATTAGAATTGCCATTCAATGCCATTAAGCAGTCGCAGACTGCGTATGCCATTAAGGGCGTAGCCCGAATGCCATTGAATGCCATAAAAACAAAAACAAGATGATTGAAATCGAAGGAAAGATAGTTAGTGCCGACCTTTTGAGGGAGAAGTTTGCATGCGACTTGTCGCAGTGTAAGGGTGCCTGCTGCATCGAGGGCGATGCGGGTGCACCACTCGAAATCGAGGAGGTCGATATTCTCGAAGAGGAGTACGAGAACTACAAACCATATATGACCCCCGAGGGTATCAAGGCTGTCGAGGAGCAGGGTTTTATGGTTGTGGATAGCGATGGTGACTACACCACACCGCTCATCAATGGTGGCGAGTGCGCCTTCACATGCTACGATAATGGCGTGGCATTGTGCGCTATCGACAAGGCTTACCGCGAGGGCAAATGCTCGTTCCAGAAGCCTATATCGTGCCACCTCTACCCAATTCGCGTGTTGAAGTTCCGCAATGGCGGCGAGGGATTGAACTACCACCGCTGGTACATCTGCAAGTCGGCATGCGAGAATGGTTGCAAGCTCGGAATACCCGTTTACAAGGGTCTGCGCGAGCCTATTATCCGCAAGTGGGGCGAGGAGTTCTACCACGCACTCGAAGCGGCAGAAAAGTTATTGAAAGGAGTAAAAGAGTAATGAAGAGATTTATTTTAGCATTTGCAATATTGGGTTGGGCTACTGCGGTGGCTAACCCATTGGATTCGCTCGTAATCAAGCCGATAGAGAAGTTGCAGTCGGCAATTGTGGTCGATACCTTGCCTACAGCCGACAAGCACTTGTCGATTGTGTTGTTCAACGACAACTCGTGGCGTTATATCCGCACAGCCGAGATTGAGGCGGACTCTACCGTCTATACCAATTATTGGGATATGGAGAAGATTTCGCCCTACCGCGAGGTGGCACTCTCGTCTATCCCTAATGCTGTGCCTATCCGCCTTGTGGACTCGTTGCGTGCATACCGCTACCCACACAAGGGTCGCATTACATCGCGCTACGGAGTACGCCGCAAGGTTAATCACAACGGCATAGACATTGCGTTGAAGGTGGGAGATACCATCTGCTCGGCCTTCAATGGCGTAGTTCGCTTTTCGAAGGCTACCGAAACAGGCTACGGCACACTCGTCATCGTACGCCATGACAACGGACTCGAAACCTACCACGGACACCTCTCCAAGCGATTGGTCGAGGCTGGCGAGAGGGTAGTGGCAGGACAACCTATCGCCTTGGGTGGCAACTCTGGTCGCAGCACCGGTCCGCACCTCCACTTCGAGTGTCGCTACATGGGACAATCGTTTGACCCTGAGCGCATAATCAATTTTAGCACAGGCGACCTTCGTCGTGAGGAGCTGCTGCTAAAACGCTCCTATTTCAGCATCTACTCGAAGTACGAGCAGGATTGGAATGGCGAGAAGTTGCTTGCCGACGCCGACAAGAAGGAAAACGAGATCTCTGCCGAGCGACGCTACTACAAGGTACGCAGTGGCGACTACCTCGGACTTATCGCCAAGCGCAACTACCCACCAGTTGCCAACATCTGCCGTCTGAACGGCATCAAGGCGAACGCAGTATTGCCTATCGGCAAGGTATTGCGCGTGAAGTAAAAGATTAGACTAAAATGGCTATAAGCACCAAAATAAAGGAGTTACACGCATTGCTACCGCAGGGAGTTACCCTTGTGGCAGTGTCGAAGTTCCACCCCATAGAGGCGTTGAACGAGGCCTACAAGGCAGGGCAACGCATCTTTGGCGAGAGTCGTGTGCAGGAGCTGCTCGTAAAGCACGAGACTATGCCAAAGGATATCGAGTGGCAGATGATTGGCCACCTCCAGACCAACAAGGTGCGCCAGATTGTGCCATTCGTGTCGCTTATTCAGTCGGTGGATAGCGTGCGCCTTGCAGAGTGCATCAACCGCGAGGCGGAGCGCATCGGCAGGGTAGTCGACATTCTGCTCGAGATACATGTTGCGCAGGAGGAGAGCAAGACGGGTTGGAAGTACGACGAACTCGTTGATTATCTGCAGAGTGGAGCAATGGCAGAGCTTAAAAACATCCGTGTGCGCGGCATTATGGGAATGGCAACCAACACCGACGACAAGGAGGTTATTCGCCACGACTTCGAACGCCTGGCGGAGTGCAAGCGGCAACTTGCAAGCCACTTTGGCGAGGAGTTCGACACCCTCTCGATGGGCATGTCCGACGACTACGCATTGGCTATCGAGTGCGGTTCGACAATGGTACGCATAGGCTCCTCAATCATCGGAAACAGATACTAACATATAACCAAAATAACCCTGAAAAAGACCTTACTAACCATCTTCTCTTTCGCTATTGCAGTGAGCGCAATGGCAGACTCGTATGTACCACGCGAGGGCGAAATCAAGTTCACCGTGTTGCAGTCCACCAAAGACAGAGCTATTCGCAAGGTGCTCAACACCCCTTTCACTCACCACAAATACACCTACTTTAAGCCAATCGATTTGGATGCCGCAAAGCCGTCGCACGACTATATGGGTATTGGTGTTTCGATGACCGACGCATCATGCTGGCTGCTAAGCCAGATGGAGCTCGAAAACCGCCACTCCTTCCTCAAGGATGTCTTCACAACGCGAGGTCTAAATATGTCGATTATCCGTCTCAACTGCGGTTCAAGCGACTATGCTACCGAGCTTTACAACTATAACGATCACAAGGGCGATATCGAGATGAAGAGCTTTTCGGTGGCTCGCGACGAGGCCTATATGATACCTATCATCAAGCAGGTCTACGACTATTGCCCCGATGTATACGTATTCTCGTCGGTATGGAGCGTACCGGGCTGGATGAAGTCTAATGGCGAGATGTGCGGAGGTTCGTTGCTCGACGAGTATATGCCGGCATTTGCCAACTATTGGGCTGCATACGTCAAGGCCTACAAGGAGCACGGTATCAACATCCACGCCATAACCGTACAGAACGAGCCTTTGACCAATCAGCATGGCGGTTGCCCTGCAACCTTGGTATCGACAAAGCAGGAGATTGCTCTCGCAGGCAAGTATCTTCCGCAGGCGTTTAAGAAGGCGGGGCTCGACACCAAGATTTGGATTCTCGACCACAACTACGATGCTCACGAGCGCGTAAACGAGATGTTGGCCGACAAGAGCGTAAAGAGAAATGCCGATGCTGTGGCGTGGCACCCATACAAGGGTACTCCCGATATGATTCAGCACGTAAAGAAGCTCCACCCCGATACAAAGATGCACCTCACAGAGCGTGGCCCATCGTTCGCTATGGGCGCAGCACAGGACGAGAAGTGGTGGTCTGATGTTATCTTCGGAGCTTTGAACAATGGCTGTTCGTCATACTGCTCGTGGAACCTATTGCTCGACCCCGACGGCAAGCCGAACGTTGGCCGTCATCCGTGCGCAGGACTCTATACCTATGACTACGAGAGCGGCAAGCTCACCGAGAGCACACAGGTACATGTATTCAAGCACTTTAGCCCATACGTGAAGCGTGGTGCGAAGATTCTCTCGATTGACCAGCCCGACGAGAATATGATCGCTATCGCTTTCGAGAACCCCGATGGCGACAAGGTAGTCTGTGTTACTGCAGCCAACAAACCGACAAAGCGCCAGTCGTTCCAGATCAAATACAAGGGCAAGTATATGCTCGTGAGTCTGCCGATGGATACATGGTCGATGACAACTATTTTGCTCGAGAAATAAGAAACCTAATTACTATACACTATGAAACAATTTCTTTCTACACTCATCATTGCACTCGTTGCTTTATGCAGCAGCGAGAGTGCAAAGGCGTGGACGAACTACGCCCATGGTACTGCGGCATACATTGCCGAGCAGCATCTCTCACCCAAGGCAAAGGAAAAGTGCCACTACTACCTCAAGCACACGCTTCCATACTACGCATC
>JAFZDR010000124.1 GCA_017561105.1 Alistipes sp.
CATTCTCCATCATCTCCTTCACCACCGATGAAGGGGACTCGACAACCTCGCCCGCCTTAATCTGATTGGCGACAATCTCGGGTAGTAACTTAATGCAATCTGCCACCTCTCTACTCCTCCTTATAATCGTTCGGTACTATAGTAATCGGGGTATATGGGTTAAACTCCTCAAGCTCCTGCTTTGCACGCTCCTCAGGTGTGGTGCGAGCTGCGGTAAAGGCATCCACAATACGCGGATAGAGCATATAGATAATTATCACCGCCACGGCAACAAGCATCAAAAACCACATTGAAGGGGCTTTGCGGCCACCGCCATTGCTGCTCTGTGCCACCCTTCTTGCTTCGCGCTGGGTACGGATGTACTGACCCGGCTGATACTCCTGACCATCCAGCTCGGACGAAGTGCCGTGCAACTCGCGACGGCGTTGCTCCCTACGCTCCTTCTCAGGGTCGTAGTATCGCGGAATATAGCGAAACTTATTGGCGTGTTTCTTTACCGGAGTGAAAAGTCCCATAGTATTTTTGCTTTTAGCCATTAGCCATTGGCCATTAGCTGAATTAAAAATTAACTCCTATCTCCTAACTGTTTGAGAGCCTTTTTTGAGCAGGTTTTCATTTGCGAAACGCAGGTAATAGTGGGGCTATTTCCAAGTCCTGCAAATGAGAAGATGCCAAAAATAACCTCAAAGGCTATCTAAAGAAGTTTTTCATTCTCTCGAATATATTCTGGTTCTCGACGCTCTCAGCCTCCTTGAAGTGAGGTTTCTCGGCCAACTTCTTGACCAACTCCTTCTCCTCCGAGGTGAGCGATGTCGGGATGGTGATATCCACCACGACCATAATATCTCCGCGACCGTAGCCGTTTACATCAGGCAGACCCTTGCCACGCAAACGCAACACCTTGCCGGCGTGAGTTCCCGGTGCAATCTTAATCTTTGCCTTGCCCTCGATAGTCGGCACCTCAACCTCGCCACCGAGAATAGCGGTCGGCATAGTGATGTTAAGGTTGTGAATAAGGTTGTTGCCATCGCGCAAGAGCTCTGCATTGTGCTCCTCCTCGATAACTACAATCAAATCGCCATTTATGCCTCCGCGACGAGCTGCATTACCCTTACCCGAAACGGTGAGAGCCATACCCTCGCCAACGCCTGCCGGAACCTTAATCTCGATAACCTCCGAATCGCGAACAACACCCTCGCCACCGCACTTATCGCACTTGGCTGTGATAATCTTTCCCTCGCCACCACAGGTTGGGCAGACCGACTGCGACTGCATACGACCAAAGAAGGTGTTCTGCACGGTTATAACATAGCCCGAGCCGTTACACTGCGAGCAGGTCGAGAATGACGACGAATCCTTCGCGCCATTGCCGCCACATTTGTCGCAAGCTACATACTTATTGACCTTAATCTTCTTGGTTGTACCCTCGGCAATCTCGGCAAGTGTGAGCTTAATGCGCACGCGAATATCCGAGCCACGATTTACCGAGTGGCCACCGCCACGCGCACCGCCAAAGCCTCCACCAAAGTGTCCGCCGAAGATATCGCCAAACTGCGAGAAGATATCCTCCATAGAGAATCCTCCGCCAAAGCCGCCACCGAAACCGCCTGCTCCGCCGGCTGCACCCGACATACCCGCATGACCAAAGCGGTCGTAACGAGCACGCTTCTCCTCGTTCGACAATACATCGTACGCCTCGGCTGCCTCCTTAAACTTATCTTCAGCCTCCTTATCACCCGGATTCTTATCGGGGTGATACTTGATAGCGGCCTTACGGTAGGCCTTTTTTATCTCGTCGGCATTGGCGTTCTTCTCAACGCCTAACACCTCGTAGTAATCTCTCTTTTCTGCCATAGTTTATTGCTATTAGCCTTTGGCCATTAGCCATTAGCTTTTTTGTTCGAGTCGTTAGCACCTTTCAACCACTCTCTACTCACTACTAACCACTCACTTTTTCAACTACTCTCCTACAACCACCTTTGTATAGCGAAGCACCTGCTCGCCCTGCTTGTAGCCGCGCTGCACAACATCGATAACCTTGCCTGACTTCTCCTCGCCTGCAGCAAAACGAGCTACAGCCTCGTGCAAATCGGGATTGAACTCAGCATCGAGAGCCTCGATCTCCACAACACCCTTCTGACGCATAATATCGACAAACTTGTTGTAGATAAGTTTCTCGCCCTCACGCAAAGCCGCAACATCTTCACTCTTCTCTGATGCTGCAATTGCACGCTCCATATCGTCGAGCACAGGCAATACTGCCTTCCATACATCGCTACCGCCCGACTCGATAAGAGCCATCTTCTCGCGCAAAGTACGCTTGCGGAAGTTATCGAACTCCGCCTGCAAGCGGATATATTTATCGCGCCAATCAACCTCCTCGGCCTTTGGAGCCTCAGGCTCCTCTGCCACGGTGTCAGCATCATGCTGCTCTTCATCTGACATATTGGCACATGGCTCACCCTCACAATTTGGATAGCCATCACCCTCTACGAATCCATCCTTCTCCTCAACAACCTGATTATCTGCTGTTTCCTTTTTCATATCTATAAATTTTTCGTTATCTGCTATTATGATTACACAAAAGATGTACCGTTTGCACCTCTCTTAGAAGAGGTTGTCATACATCGACTGGCTCTTGTCGTACTTCAAATCGGCAAGCGATGCAGCCTTCACTCCGATATTGAAGCTCCAGCTTCTGTGTGCTCCGAACGGAATCCATACAAACGACATCTGCCAACAGTGCAGATCTCGCGTTATGGAGATCGAAGTCGTACTCATCTTGCGGTTTTGTATATCGAAACCTGTCGTAAACGATATACCCGTCTTTGGTGTCAGGTTTATACTACCATTGAAACCGATTGTCTGCGTAACATTCCTCTTGAAGCCCGTAGTGCCATTATCCACATACGATATACCGTAGCTGATGACATAGTTAAATCCGATATTCCACGGTATCGAGAAGTCGTAGTACGAGCTCGCCATATAGTGCCTTCGCAGCGTAGGGTCCATCAATCCGTAAGGGTCGGAGAATGGGTTGAAGTATTCAGGCAGTATCGTGTTGATATCGTTCACCGCAGGTGTCGATTTATCCTGTCGCGACTTGAAGGTATAACCAAAGCTCCAACCCGTGCTTGTTACACGGCCCAAAATTCCTCGTTTGATAAGCAGTTTGTTGATACGCACGCCATTCGGAGTAACCTCGTACGGATCGAGCGTAAACGAGAGGTTCAATCCGAAGTTGCCATAGATGGTTGTACGGAACGACACCGGCAAGTTCGACAATCCGAGCGAGTCGGCAAGGAAGTTATACGAACCACTGATACGCAACTCATCGATAAGTTTTATCTTCTTGACACCCGAGGTATCGCGCTTGCTCAAGATCTTCATCTCGAGCGACTGCGAGAGCGAGAAGTTCAAGTTAGCCTGCTGACCCGAAGTAGGCACACCATACGGCTGATTTGAGTATGGCGAGTAGATCTTGTAGTTACCGAGCGAGTCGGTCTGCACGGTCTGGTAGTAGCCATACTTCTGCTTACTGAAGTCGGGAGCATACGAGAATCCGATCTGCGGGGTTATTGTGTGGCGCACAGCCTGTACCTTGGCGGTCTTTTTCTTCATCTGCCACATACCGTAGATGGTGGTATTTGCCGAGACAGATGCGTTGTAGTTGTAGATACGATAGAAACCATACTCAGGTTTGAGTGTCTCGACCATATTTGTTTCAGGATTCCACTGCTGATGCTGTCGCGAGAAGTACCAACGCTCCGTATAGTTAAACGAAGGCGAGATGTTGATATACTTGAAGAGGTTTATCGAAGTGGAGATTGGCAATGTGTGCTCGATTCCGTTTCGCATGCTCTGCAGGGTCTGCATGGTAAAGAGGTCCTTCTCCAATGCCGACACCGAGTTTGTCAGCTTTGCCGAGTAGGTCAAACCGATCTTCTCGTACCAGCGTTGCTGTCCCATCGCCTCTTTGCGCTTGAACGGATATACGCGAGCCACATTAAAGACGATATTTGGCAATGTGATAGCCAACTGGCGGGTCTGCGAGTTCTGCGATACCGACAAGTTCATCGAGAGCGAGAACGGAGTACCTGCCCAACTCTTCGAATATGAGATTGACGAGTTGGTCTGAGTGGCAAGAATGTCGTTCAGCGTGGTTGCCGAATATCTCGAATAGCCACTCGACGAGAGGTTTACCGAAGCTGCAAATGTCGATCCCGGGTTTGCCTTCGGATCCTGCGAGTGGGTCCATGCAAAGCGGAAGTTATTCTGCTTGATATAGTCAGGCTCACCCTTATCTCCCGTCTTAACCGACGAGAAGTCGAAATTCAGGTTTCCTCGATACTTATATCGCTTGGTATAGCGCGACGACAAACTTGCTTCCCACGAGCCGAGCGTATAGATACCACCCGTCACTGCGAGGTCGATATGCTTGCTAAGGATAAAGTAGTAACCCAAGCCTCGGATAAAGAATCCTCGCGAAGCATCCTCACCATACGATGGCATAAGCAATCCCGACTTTGGTCCGAGATTGATAGGGAAGAAACCCTCCGGAATACAAGCGAAGTAGATAGGCACATCGTGCATTACAAGGTATGCCGGACCCGTAATAATCTTCTTGCCCGGAATAACCTTCGCCTTTGTCATCGACAGATAGAAGTGCGGATGATCGGTGTGGTCGCAAGTGGTATATTTACCCTGACGGATGTTTATAGAGTTATCCGGCATCTTCTTAATCTGTCCGCCGACAAGCCAACCATCACCCTCTTTGGTTGCCACTCCCTGAATGAAGGCCTTCTTCGAGCCGAAGTTGTAGGTTATGGTATCCATTGTATAGGAGGATCCGCCCTCGTTGAATACAGGGTGGGTATTCTTCAACTCGCCATCTACCGAATCGGCCTTACCATAGGCATAGATCTCCTTGGTAGCCATATCGATCTGCATATAGTCGGCCTGCAAGCCCATATTATCGTACTTGACATCGCCCTTGTTATAAATGTAGACACGCTTGTTCAACACATCGTAATAGAGCGAGTCGGTATTCTTACCGGTAATAATCTGCTCTATCGGCGAACCCGACCTCTTTTTAGCCGTTGTGTCGCGCTGGGATATCGGCTTTACAGCAGCACTATCAACGATAGGGGCAGCTGTCCTATTCAATGTATCTTGCACACTCTGGCTGACAATCGTATCCTTCGATCGGCGGGCACGACGAGCACGCTGCGCAGATTGCTGCACATTGCGCTTGGCAGTGTCGCTTGCAGCCACAGCCATAGTCAATGAATCCCTTTTGCGAGCCTCCTCAGCCACAGTATCGGCAAGGGGTCTTGGCGCAGCAGAGCCAAAGACAATATGTGCTATCGCCAAGGCGACAACAAATAAAACAAGATATTTCAGCCCAAAATGTTTCAAAATTCCATTTTTTTTAATACCTTTGCCGACAAGTCGGCAAAAACGCCAAACAACTACTCGTATACGCACGGGCATGCGTTTTTTCGGCGCGTAAAGATAGTGAAAAAAGTGTATATGGCAAACTTTATGACCAACTTTCGACCTCTCCGCAGATATTTCGTAATGCTTACGGCGCTTATCTTGGCACTATTTCCATGTAACGGATTTGGAGCCGAAAATGTTGCGCAAGGTGTGAAAGTTATCGTTATCGATGCCGGTCACGGAGGTTCACGCTACCCCGGTGCCGGATATGGAGGTTATGCCGAAAAGGATATAAATCTGCAGGTAGCACTCAAGCTTGGCGCATTGATAGAGAAGAATCTTCCAAGCGTAAAGGTTGTTTACACCCGCACCGTAGACAAGATGTTTTCGAGCGTATTGTCGGAGGATTTGCAGGCGCGAGCCGATATTGCCCACAGTAACAAGGGCGACCTCTTTATATCGATTCACGCCAATGCACACCGCAACAGCGAGGTGCGAGGAGTCGAAACCCTTATTATGGGTGAAACATCTATGGAGCAGAGAGCGAACCAAAACACCCTCTACATCAACAACAAAGAGGAGTTGCTCGACATGTCCGACCAGAAGACCGCAACTATCGTCCGTGCATATATTCAGAACTTGCAGTTCACCTATGGTGAGTACAGCGAGATGATGGCTCGACTTATCCAGGAGGAGTATGTAAAACTCGGCTTCCCAAATCGAGGAGTACGCCGTCAGCCGTTGAAGGTTCTCTACGCCACCGATATGCCGAGTGTCCTGACCGAGATCGGTTTTATGTCTAACGCCACAGATCTGAAGTACATTACATCCGAAAAGGGACAAAAAGAGATTGCAAATGCCATTTTCCGTGCAGTGAAGCAATATGTCGAGAATGTGCGCCGTTCGCTCCTTGTAGACAGCACTACGGGCGCAACCACCAACGACGAGGTGGAGGCTCAGCCCGAGAAGAGTGCAGAGCCTGCAAAGCCCGCAAAGTCGGCAACAAAGAGTGCTGCAACCGAGAAGCGTTTCGCCATTCAGCTCTTGGCGAGTGCAAAGAACATACCTACTTCGCATCCCGAGTTGAAGAGCTACAGAGGCAAGGCGTGGATATTGGAGAGCAACGGAGCCATGAAATACAAATACTGCTATGGCGACTTTGCCGATAAGGCTGCAGCACAAAAGCACCTGCTCGAGGTGCGCAAGGAGTTCCCTCAAGCCTTTATCATATCTTTTGATAAAAAACGATAAAACTACGAACTAAAACATACCTAACCATGAAGAAGATTTCAATTTTATCGGCCGCTGCGTTACTCGTTTTCGGTGCAACATCGGCAGAGGTTAAGTACAAGCAGAGCGACAAGGGCGACTTTATCGAGATTACCCAGCAGGGAGGTCGCACACTCGGCTATAGCCAAAATTCGGGTGTCAAAATTTTGGAGGTGGACGGCTATGCATTCAAGGATTTGAACCGCAACGGCAAGCTCGATAAATATGAGGATTGGCGACTCCCGTCGGAGGAGCGTGCCAAGGATTTGGCTGCGCAGCTCTCGATTGACGAGATTGCGGGTTTGATGCTCTACTCGTCGCACCAGGAGCTCCCTGCTCCCGAGACCGGAAAGAAAGCAAGCACCTACAATGGCTTGCCATTCAGCAAGGCGTACGCATCGCCCGAGGATATAACCGATCAGCAGAAGAAGTTTATCATCAAAGACAGGGTGCGTCATATCCTTCTCACAAAGATCCAGAGCCCTTATGTTGCTGCCGAGTGGAACAACAAGGTGCAGGCGTTGTGTGAGGGACTCGACCATGGTATTCCGGCAAATAACTCGTCGGATCCGCGTCACGGACTTATCGCAGAGGATGAGTTCAATGCAGGTGCAGGTGGCAAGATATCGGTTTGGCCTGGCTTGCTCGGTATGGCTGCAACATTCGACCCTGCAGTAGCACTCCGCTTTGGCGAGGTGGCATCGACCGAGTATCGCCACTTGGGTATGGCAACAGCCCTTTCGCCACAGATTGACCTTGCAACCGAGCCACGCTGGCGTCGCGTAATGGCAACTTTCGGCGAGGGTTCGAAGTTGGCTACCGACTTTGCCCGTGCATATTCGGATGGCTTCCAGACCTCGAAGGGCGAGGATGCTCGCGAGGGCGCATGGGGTATGAATAGCGTAAACGCAATGGTTAAGCACTGGCCTGGCGGCGGCACAGGCGAAGCGGGTCGCGATGCTCACTTCTCATTCGGAAAGTATGCCGTTTACCCTGGAAATAACTTTGAGGAGCACCTCCTTCCATTTACCGAGGGTGCCTTCAAGTTGGAGGGCGGTACCGAGCAGGCCTCGGCTGTAATGCCATACTACACAATTTCGTATGGCCAGGACCCTTCGGGCAAGAATATAGCTAACGGCTATAGCGATTATATAATTAAGGATTTGCTCCGCACAAAGTACAACTACAAGGGTGTAATCTGCACCGATTGGGGCATTGTACGCGAGTATGCAGATCTTCACCGCAATACCGGCAAGCCTTGGGGCTTAGAGTCGATGCCTGAGGCTGAGCGCTACCTCACAGTGTTGATGGTGGGCGTAGATCAGTATGGCGGTATCAACAAGACAGACGGAATTCTTGCAGCATACGAACTCGGCAAGCAGAAATATGGCGAGAAGGCTATTCGCGCCCGCTTCGAGGAGTCGGCGGTACGCCTTTTGATGAATATCTTCCGCACAGGTTTGTTCGAGAATGCATATCTCGAGCCTGTAAAGAGCCAGGCTACCGTTGGTTGCGAGAAGTTTATGCGAGAGGGCTTCGATGCGCAGGTTAAGTCGGTCGTAATGCTCAAGAATCATGCACAGACACTTCCGCTCAAGGGTCGCTTGAAGGTGTACCTTCCAAAGCGTATGCAGGCAGGCGAGTACAGCCGTTGGGGTAATGCCGTAAAGGGCAAGCCATACGAGAGCTATGGCGTAAGCCTCAATGTCGTTAAGCAATACTTCGATGTGGTTGAAACTCCTGAGGAGGCAGATGTTGCACTCGTATTTATCAAGGCTCCAACCGTAGGTCGTGGCCACTACGAGTGGGATATTAAGGCGGGAGGTACAGGTTATGTGCCTATCTCGTTGCAGTATGGCGACTACACTGCCAAGTATGCTCGCAAGCAGAGTATCGCGGGTGGTGACCCTAAGGAGAACTTCACAAACCGTACATACTTGGGCAAGAGCATCACTACCTACAACAAGGTGGAGATGGAGACCGTGCTCGAGACACGCAAGGTAATGGGCAAGAAGCCTGTTATCCTCGCTATCTCGGCCGAGCGTCCGATGTGTTTCCACGAAATTGAGAAGTCGGCAGATGCAATTCTTATCGGCTTCGAGGTTATGAATCAGTCGTTCTTGGAGATTATCGCAGGTAAGGCTGAGCCACAGGGCTTGCTCCCTGTGCAGATGCCTAAGGACATGCGTGCCGTAGAGGAGCAGTGCGAGGATCTTCCGTTCGACATGAGGTGCTACAAGGATGCCGACGGCAATGTTTACGACTACGCCTACGGTTTGAATTGGAGCGGTGTCATTAAGGATTGGCGTACCGAGAAGTATGCACCAAAGAAGAGATAACAACTAAACTACTTGGCAATGAAGAGAGGCTTTTGCATATTGGCCATAATATCCGCAGCGCTCACCGCCTCGGCACAGCCGAAGTGGGCGAAGTGCGACAAAGGCTCACATATTGTGATTACCCAGCAGGGAGGCCACACTCTTGGCTACAACCAGAATTCGGGTGTCAAGATTTTGACCGTCGACGGCTTTGCTTTCAAGGATTTGAACCGCAACGGCAAGCTCGACAAGTATGAGGATTGGCGACTCTCGTCCGAGGAGCGTGCCAAGGATTTGGCATCGCAACTCTCGTTGGATGAGATTGCGGGATTGATGCTCTATAGTGCGCATCAGCAGATTCCGGGCAATGCCACAGATCCGCTTCCTACAAAGCGAGGACACTACAACGGCCTGACTTTCAAACAGACGCGCGGCGTTGCGCCATCGGCATTGACCGATGAGCAGATCAAGTTTGTAGGCAAGGATTATGTGCGTCATATCCTTATTACAAAGGTGCAGAACGCATATACTGCAGCCGAGTGGAACAACAACTTGCAGGCTTTGTGCGAGAGTATCGGACACGGCATTCCGGCAAACAACTCGTCTGATCCGCGTCATAGAGGCTCGAAGTCGGGCGATGAGTTCGACGCGGGTGGCGGCTCGCAGTCGGCATGGCCTTCGGCACTCGGTATGGCGGCCACTTTCGACCCTGCAAACATTAAGCGCTTTGCCGAGATTGCATCGGCCGAGTACCGAGCACTTGGTATCACAACTGCGCTCTCTCCACAATCGGACCTCTCGACAGAGCCCCGCTGGCGACGACTCTACATGGGTTATGGCGAGCACTCGGGACTTGTGGCAGATTGTGTACGAGCATACTCTGACGGATTTCAGACCTCAAGCGAGAAGCAGCGCATCGAGGGTGCATGGGGTCGTGAGAGCGTAAATGCCATGGCTAAGCATTGGCCGGGCGGAGCTACAGGCGAGGCGGGACGCGATGCTCACTTCGGAATAGGCAAGTATGCCGTATATCCCGGTAACAACTTCGAGGAGCACCTCGTACCATTCACCAAGGGTGCTTTTGCACTCGAGGGTGGCACCAAGCAGGTGGCTGCAATTATGCCATACTACACCATTTCGTACAATCAGGACCCAAGCGGTGAGAATGTAGGAAATGCGCTGAGCAAGTATATGATTAAGGATCTCTTGCGCGGAAAATATGGTTACGAGGGGGTTATCTGCACCGATTGGCGCGTAGCCGAGAAGTATGTAGATCACCGCACATCGAACGGCAAACCGTATGGTATGGAGCACCTTCCTGTCGAGGAATACTTCTACCGTGCGTTGATTCTCGGAGTCGATCAGTTCGGAGGTGTAAACTCGACCGAAAATATCAAGAAGGCCTACACACTCGGTGTTGAACGATTGGGAGAGAAGGCTATCCGCGAGCGTTTTGAGCTTTCGGCAGTGCGCCTGTTGCGCAACTTCTTCCGCGTGGGATTGTTCGAGAACCCATATCTCGAACCACATCGCAGCCAGGAGATTGTAGGTAATGCCGAGTTTATGCAGGCGGGTTACGATGTTCAGGTTAAGTCTATCGTCATGCTCAAGAACCACAACTCGACACTGCCTCTCTCGTCGAAAGCGAAGGTGTACATCGAGAAGCGCGAATTTGAGCCGCAGCGCGATTGGTGGACCGACAAAATTAAGGGCGGCGCCAAGGTCGGTTACGGCGTGAGCATAGATATGCTCCGCAAGCACCTCAACATAGTTGAGAATCCCGATGAGGCAGATTGTGCAGTGGTATTTATAGATGGTCCGACCGTGGGTCGTGGTCACTCGAATGCCGATATGGAGGCTGGAGGTAACGGATATATTCCTATCTCGTTGCAGTATAGCGACTACATTGCCAAGTATGCCCGCAAGCAGAGTATCGCGGGAGGTGACATCTACGAGGATTTCACAAACCGCACCTATAGAAATAAGCGTACAACAACCGACAACAAGTACGAGATGGAGGCTGTCATTCGCGCCAAGAAGATGATGGGCAACCGTCCCGTTATTGTGGTTGTTCGCGTGAAGCGTCCGCTCGTGCTCGCCGAGATTGAGCCATACGCCGACGCTATCTTGTTGGGCTACGAGGTGCAAAATCAGGCCTATGTAGAGTTGATTAAGGGTAATGCCGAGCCTTCGGGTCTGCTCCCGATGCAGATGCCTAAGGATATGCGCACCGTGGAGCTTAACAAGGAGGATGTTCCGTTCGACTTGGAGTGCTATAAGGATGCCGACGGCAACATCTACAACTTCGGCTTTGGTTTGAATTGGAGCGGAGTAATCAAGGATTGGCGTACCGAAAAGTACGCCCCACGAAAGGTTAAATAGGGTATAAAGATTTGTTTGGATATGAAAAAAGAGGTTAAAATTGGAATTGTTGCCGTGGCCGTATTGCTTATGGCTTGGGCAGGTATTCGCTTTTTGAGCGGTCTTGATGTATTTGGTCGCAGCCGCACCTACACAGCACACTACGAGCAGGTAAATGGTCTGCAGGATGCTGCAACAGTGGTTATCAGCGGCGTAAAGGTAGGTCAGGTTACTGGCGTAGTGCTGAACACCGAACAGGGAGGTGTAGATGTTACACTCTCTATCGACAGCAAGTTCGACATCCCGACAGATTCGCGTGCAATGATCTTCAGCGCAGGTTTGATGGGTGGCAAGTCTATCGAGATTAAGCTTGGCGAGGCTAAAGAGTATTTGGAGTCGGGTGATGCTATTCAGACCGGCGTAACACTCGACATGTTCGACACCTTGGCAAACGAGTTGGGCGATATCAAGGTAAAAGTTTCGACCTTGCTCGACAACCTCAACCAGACTATCGAGGGTGTAGATTCGTTAATCGACGACAACTCGAAGAGCTTGACAAAGACTATCGCGAGCCTCAATGCTGTAATGGCTGACTTGAAGAAGTCTAACATTATCGGCAATATCGACGGCTTCTGCGCTACACTCAACCAGAATGGAGCAAAGTTGGATAACATTATCACCGATATCAACTCGGTAACCAAGACTCTCAACGAGCAGAATGCAGGCGAGAAGCTTAGCCAGGCTATCAACGAGGTTAATACCCTCTTGGCAAAGGTTAACAGCGGTAGCGGTTCAATCGGCCACCTCGTTTCTGACGATAAGTTGTACAAGGAGTTGGCTCAGGCATCGCAGAACCTGTCAACCTTACTTGCCGACTTGAAGGAGAATCCAAAGCGTTACATCAATGTAACCGTATTCGGCACAAAGTCATACGACGAGAAGCAGGCTGACAAGGCGGCAAAGAAGGCGGCAAAGAAGGCGGTAAAAGAGGCAAAGAAGGCTCAAAAATAGTAACTGACAGTGGTACCAAAGACGGTAATATATCCCGAGAACTTCGAAGCGAAGATAGGCTTTTCGACTATCCGCGAGCAGGTTGTTGCATTGTGCACAATGCAGCACGCCCGCGATATGCTTGCAAGTGAGGGGTTCACCAATGTCACACGCGAAGTGGAGCGTCGCCACTCGCTTGCCGAGGAGATGCGACAGATTCTTCTCACCGAGCGCGAAGCTCCGACCGAGGAGTTCTACGATATTGCCGAGATTGTCGAGAAGGCGAAGGTTGAGGGTACATTCTTAGAGGTTACAGAGGTTGTGCAGTTGGGCAGAGCCCTGATTTCTGCAGGCGACTTCGTACAGTTCCTGCACAAGAGCGATGCCGAGCGCTACCCTACTCTCACAAACCTTGCAAAGCCCGTAAAGGCTTTGTGGCATATCGTGGCCGATATCCGTCGCATCATCGACGACAACAATATCGTACGCGACAATGCTTCGGAGGAGTTGCGCAATATCCGCCAGCAGATCCGTCGTCACGAGGGGCAGGTTTCAAAGCGCCTACAAGCTATTTTGCAATCGGCAAAGTCGAGCGGCATTGTCGAGGCCGACGCCTCGATCTCTATCCGCGAGGGTCGTGCCGTAATTCCGGTTTCTGCGGGAAATAAGCGCAAACTTAACGGCTTTATCCACGATGAATCGGCTACGGGCAAGACCTTCTATATCGAGCCTGCCGAGGTGGTGGAGTTGAACAATTTGTTGCGCGAGTTGGAGTACGAGGAGCGCCGCGAGATTGTACGCATTCTCACCGCTTTCACCGAGGTTGTACGCGCCGACATCAAGGATGTGGAGCGCACTGAGGAGTTTATGGCGGTGGTGGATATGGTTCGCGCCAAGGCTCGTTGGGCTCTGGAGAATGGCGCAAGCAAACCTATCATCTCGCACGATGACCGTTTAGTGCTGCACACCGCAAAACACCCTCTTTTGGCGCAATCGCTCAAGCGTCATCGACGCGTGATTATCCCACTCGATGCAGAGTTGGATAATACGAAGCGCATACTCGTAATTTCGGGACCGAATGCGGGTGGAAAGTCGGTATGTTTGAAAACTATAGGCCTGTTGCAGTATATGTTCCAATGCGGTTACCCTATCACCGCATCGGAGGCGAGTGAGTTGCCTATATTCAACAAGGTATATATAAACATTGGAGATGAGCAATCCATCGATAACGACCTCTCGACCTACTCGTCGCACCTTCTCAACATGAAGGCGATGGTGGCAGGGGCCGACAAGCATACGATGGTGCTTATCGACGAGTTCGGTTCGGGAACTGAGCCTGTGATTGGTGCAGCAATTGCCGAAGCGATACTCGAGAAGTTGGTGGCGAGTGGTTGCTATGGCGTTATCACCACCCACTACTCCAACATCAAATACTACGCATCGAACCACGAGGGCGTAACTAACGGAGCTATGATGTTCGACGTTCAGAACATCCGCCCATTGTTCCGCCTTGAGTGCGGCAAGCCGGGTAGCTCGTTTGCGATTGAGATTGCACGCAAGATAGGACTTTCAGAGGATATTATCGCCTCGGCAAAGGAAAAAGCCGGCTCGGAGCATATCGACCTCGAGAAGCAGTTGCGCGAGGTGGCACGCGACAAGCACTATTGGGCGCAGAAGCGTGAGCGCATCCGCCAGACCGACCGCAAGGTGGAGGAGATGGAGCAGGCATTGAGCGAGAAGCTCTCGACCATACGCGAGGAGCGTAATCGCATTATCCATGAAGCAAAGGCGCAAGCCAAGGAGTTGGTAGCAGAGGCTAACCGCCAAATCGAGAATACAATTAAGGGTATCCGCGAGGCGCAGGCGGAGAAGGAGCAGACCAAGCTCTTGCGTCGCGAGTTCGAGGATTTCCGCGAGGAGATCGAGAGCGACAACTCGGCAGATAACGAGCGTATCGAGCGCGAGATGGAGCGACTTCGTCGTCGTCAGCAGCGACGCGAGGAGCGCAAGAATAACCCTGCCGAGCCAAAGGCAGAGCAGCCGCAGCAGCCGATTAAGAAGACTCTACCGCTGGAGATTGGAGCCAAGGTGCGCCTTATGGGACAGAATGGTGTGGGTATCATCAAGGAGATTCGCGGCAAGAGGGCGCAAGTGGCCTTCGGTGCAATTCTGACCACTGTCGAAACGGCGCGTCTGGAGGTTATATCCTCGGCAGAGTTCAAGCGAATGACCCGCCCCGAGACCCCTCGCACCGTTATTTCGGCCGACATTTCGCAGCGTCGATTGAACTTCCGCTCGTCGATAGATATTCGCGGAGAGCGCGTTATGGAGGCATTGGAGCAGGTGCAGAGCCTGGTCGATGATGCCTTGATGGTGGGTGTCAGCAGCGTTACAATCTTGCACGGCAAGGGTACGGGAGCGTTGAAAGAGGAGGTGCGTCGTTACCTTCGTTCGTTACCGCAAGTGGCGAGTGCTACCGATGACCACCCTGATCGTGGCGGCTCGGGTATAACAATAGTAACATTTAAGGAGTAATGAGATACTTTTTGACGGAAATAGCGCAGATTGTTGGCGGTAAGCTCGTAGGTTGCGACTTGGAGGTTGCATCGGTAGCTACCGACAGCCGTTCGTACGCCTTGGCTCACGACACACTCTTTGTGGCTATGTGCGGAGTAAATCACGATGCTCACGACCATATCGCAGAGGTTGCCGAGCGAGGTATCAAGGCCTTTATGGTGGAGCGCGAGGTCGCCCTAAATGAAGGCTGCGGAGCTGTGGCGGTAGAGAATTCACTCGCGGCGCTGCAGAGATTGGCCGAGCACCACCGCACAACCTTCAACGGTGAGGTTATCGGTATCACGGGCTCTAACGGCAAGACCACCGTCAAGGAGTGGATTGCACAGTGTGCACCCGGCAATGCAAAGATTTTCCGCTCACCACGCAGCTACAACTCGCAATTGGGTGTGGCGTTATCGCTCCTGATGTTGGATAATACCTACAATACTGCTATTATCGAGGCGGGAATCTCACAAAAGGGTGAAATGGCACGACTCCAAAAGATGATAAAGCCCGATATGGTACTCTTCACCTCGATAGGCGATGCCCATCAGCAGGGTTTTGCCTCGATGAAGGAGAAGATATCCGAGAAGTTGCTCCTGGCAAAGGATGCATCTACAATTATATACCACTCGGCATACGGCGAACTCTCGAAGGCTGTCGAAAGTGAGTTCGAAGGACGCCACCTTGTGGATGCGGCAAAGAGCACGGTTTCGGCTATGGCAGATGTGGCATCACAGCGCAATGCCGAGATTGTAGCGGCCCTCTTTACCGAGATTGGTTACGCTGTGCCCGATTTTTCGCAGTTGCAACCCGTAGCTATGCGTTTGGAGGTTAAGCAGGGTATCGAAAATTCGGTGATTATCGACGACTCGTACAGTGCCGACCTAAATTCGTTATCCATAGCGTTGGATAGCCTTCGTTCGGTAGCAGGTGAGCGCAAGACAATGCTTATATTGTCGGACATTTTGCAGACAGGTGACAGAGAGATATATAAGGAGGTTGCACAGATGGTACACGAAGCGGGCGTTGACCACTTCGTAGGCATTGGCGAGGATATTGCCAAGTGTCGAGCACTGTTTGGCGAGGGAGCACTCTTCTTCCGTTCGACCGAGGAGGCTTTGGCAAATATCGCAAAGTTGGATATTGCCCACCACGCAATACTTATCAAGGGAAATCGCGCCAGCCGTCTTGAGCGCATATCACATCGCCTCGAGCAACATAGCCACACCACCGTTTTGGAGGTCGATTTGCAGGCTATGGTACGCAACATAAACTACTTCCGCTCGCAGATTGGCACCACAACGCGCCTTGTCGCTATGGTCAAGGCATCGAGCTATGGCGCAGGCGAGATTGAGGTTGCACAGATGTTGCAAAAGCAGGGCGTAGCATACCTTGCAGTGGCATTTGCAGATGAGGGTGTAACTCTACGCGAAGGGGGTATCACAATGCCTATTGTGGTGCTTAATGCCGACGATGCGAGCTTCGATACAATGGTTGCACACTCGCTCGAGCCCGAGATCTACTCACTCCGCTCACTCTCATCATTCGTTCAGGCAGTGGAGCGTGCCGGCGAGATAAACTACCCTATCCACCTCAAGATTGATAGCGGCATGCACCGTCTTGGCTTTGCCGAGAGCGAGGTTGAGGAGTTGAATAACGCCTTGGCTCACTCTGCAAAGAGAGTTCGCGTTGCAACAATCTTCACCCACCTCTGCGTGGCTGACGATACTACACAAGATGAGTTCTCGCACCTTCAGATTGCAACATATGACCGTATCAGCAGCGCCATTATGGCATCGTTGCCATACCGACCACTTCGCCACGCCGCCGCTTCGGAGGCGATGTTGCGATTTGAGGAGGCTCGCTTCGATATGTGCCGATTGGGTATTGGCTTGTACGGCTTTTCGACCACCGCAGGTGAGGCTTTGGAGCCTGTTTCGACACTCCGCACACGCATTGTGCAGA
>JAFZDR010000014.1 GCA_017561105.1 Alistipes sp.
ACCCTGTGCAAATGTACCCTCAACATAGCTCTGCTCGGCAGGGAAGAGCACCTTTGGCGAGGCGTAGCTTGTAGTCGAAAGATACGGGTAGGTTATGCGATACGGATAGTTGAGAATATACTCTACAGAGAAGGTTGCACTCGATCGGTTCTCGGCATTGATAACAGCCTTGCTCGAGCACTTTCCATTCATCGAGATACAATCCCCCTCGCTCCAATATACGGGGTAGGTATCGCCACTCTTCTCGCCCAACGATGTACGAGTGTCGGGGAGAGCAATTGTCAAAGTCGTCAAACCCTTGCCTGCAATCGAATTGTCTACAGGTAAGTCGTTCTGGCATCCGGCAAACAGAGCAGACAAGAGTAGCAGTATTCCGAATATTCTCTTCATTTTATGGTTTGTTTTGCTTTTAGGTCTGTTTTATATCGGGTTAGAATGGCACTTCGCTGCTCATTGGCGAAGATGGCATTGCAAACTCGTTGCTTGTAGCATTCTGCAACGACGACACCGACGACGACTGATATGGAGCACTCTCCAAATCCTCGTACTGATCCAATGACGGCTGCTGCATACCCGTATTGATCTGATCCCAGTTGGTAAACTTAGCCTGCTCCTTGATAAAGCGCAAGCGCACATCCTCAACCGAACCGTTACGGTGCTTAGCGATGATAAACTCTGCCAAGCCCTCAACAGGCTCCTCTCCCGGACCTGCAGTGAAGCCGTAGTATTCAGGACGGTGGATAAATGCTACGAGGTCGGCATCCTGCTCGATAGCTCCCGACTCACGAAGGTCGCTCAACTGCGGACGCTTAGAACCGCCACGCGACTCGGTGGCACGGCTCAACTGCGAAAGTGCGATGATAGGCACATCCAACTCCTTGGCAATACCCTTCAACGAACGCGAGATAAATGCAACCTCCTGCTCACGATTACCCTTGTCGCCTGCACCTGCGGCTGTCATAAGCTGCAAGTAGTCGACCATGATAACCTTGATGCCGTTATTTGCTTTCATACGGCGCACCTTCGAGCGGAACTCGAAGATTGACAATGCCGGAGTATCGTCGATAAACAACGGAGCCATTCCCAGCGGCTTGGACTTTGTCTCGAGAGTCTTCCACTCCGAAGGGGTGAGCTTTCCACTACGGAGAGTCTGACCACTGATACCTGTCTCGGCACAGACCAAACGGGTCATAAGCTGCACCGACGACATCTCCAACGAGAAGAATGCCACAGGAGCGTCGTAATCGACCGCCATATTACGCGCCATGGTGAGGGTAAATGCGGTTTTACCCATTGCAGGACGCGCTGCAATGATGATGAGGTCAGACGGCTGCCAACCGAGAGTGACATTGTCGAGATCGGTAAAGCCGGTACATACACCGCTATAACGCGAGTCGTTCTCGGCCGACTTCTCGATCTGGCGGATTGTAGCACGCAAAATCTCGCTTGCCGACTGCACCGAGCGCTTTACATAGCCCTCGGTAATCTTCAACACCTCGCCCTCGGCAAAACCGATAAGGTCGTTTACATCGATAGTGCTGTCATACGATCGGCGCTGAATCTCGGACGAAGCACGAATAAGCTCGCGCTGAATATGTTTCTGGGTGATAATTCGCGAGTGGAACTCGATATTGGCCGCGGTACCCACACGCTGTGTAAGCTGTGCGAGGTAGGTCGGACCGCCCACCTTCTTCAACTCGCGCTTCGACTTGAGTTGATTGGTTACGGTAAGAAGGTCGATTGGCTGCTGCGCCAACGCCAGCTCGTTCATCACACGATAGATAAGGCGATGCTCCTCCTTGTAGAACGAGGTTTCGGTGAGGTACTCCTGCACCTCGGTAATCTTGTCCGACTCGAGCAATAACGCTCCGAGGACAGCCTCCTCCAACTCTACAGCCTGTGGTGGTATTGTTCCCACAACTTCGGGTGCCAACTCCGCAAAAGCACCACCGTTTTTGTTATTTTTAAACTCCTTTGCCATCTTTTTTGTCTGATTATCTCACAAAAGTAACCTTTTTTTGCCACTCCTCAAACACGCATATATACGCGCGTGTTGAAAAAACTGTTTATAACACCTCTTCGGTGAGTAAAAATGCCCTCCTACAATGTTCTATGCTGTTTATATCTTTTTGAAAACTCAGTTTCTATATCTCGCTCATAATGCGTCGCGATGCAGCAAGTGTGGCGATACTTATACGCACATCTCCGTCGCAAGCACGAAGAATTGCCATCGCACACGAGCTTATCGTTGCTCCCGTAGTCAGCACATCATCGACCAACAAAATATGCCGTCCGCGCAACCTATCGGCATTACGCACCTCGAAAATCTCCTCCACATTATCCCACCTCTCGGAGCGACTCTTCGAGGTTTGGCTCTCGTTGTAGGCACAACGACGGACCGAACGAAAATCGCACTTTATGCCCATCTTGCGACCCACACCCAACGCCAATTGCTCGGATTGGTTGTAGCCGCGCATCAATCGTCGGCGATAGTGCAACGGAATGGGGATTATCAAATCTACGCCCTCGAAATTTCCGCTATCCCGAAGCTCCTCGCCAAGCCACTCGCCCATCTTCTGCGCAAAGAACCAGCGTCCGTGATACTTGAAGTTGTGTATTATGCGTTGCCACTCGGTGCCCTCCACAAACCAATACATCGCCGCAGCAGCCTCCACCGACAACATATTCTCGAAGAGGTGTTTTATGACATTCTACCGCCTTTTGGCAAAGTCGGTCAACGGCATATTGTAGCGACACGCTAAACATACACAACCCTCGTTCTCGAGCAGTGTTCTGCCACACGCCAAGCAGGTGCGAGGCAGTATCAACGATGCAATATCTCGCAGCACAAGCGCACTATCATAAAATATCGACATCACAGATGATAGTTATATTTCTGAACTCCTTTGTTGTGCGCAACAACGCTATTTCGTCGCGCAAAATAGCCCTTGCCTTGGCAAACGAGGACTCGACCTCGACCTTCAGCATCAGCTCCACACGCCACTCTCCGCGCACTCTGTCAATCAGTGGCGAAACAGGCCCTAAAACTCTGCGACCAAAGCGGTTACGCAGCTGTTCGCCCAACTGCAACGAGGCATCGACCAGCAACTTTTGGTTGGTGCTACGCATTGTAACCTTCACAATTCGCACAAACGGAGGGTAGCCAAACTGCTTGCGCTCGGCAAGTAGCTTTGTTGCCACACCGTCGTAGTCGCCAATGGTTGCATATATCGAGTGAGTTGGCTCGGCCGTCTGAACAACCACCTCACCTCGTTTATCGCGCCTACCCGATCTTCCTGCCACCTGCATTATCATCTGCCAGGCTCGCTCCTCCGCCCTGAAATCGGGCGATGCGAGCAGGTTGTCGCCATTCAAAATACCGATAAGTGTAACATCGGCAAAGTCAAGACCCTTCGACACTATCTGCGTACCTACCAATATATCCGCTTCGTGGCGGGCAAAGGCTCCGATAATGCGATTATATGCCGCCGAGGAGGTTGCCGTATCGCCATCAAGTCGCAACACGCGAGCCTCGGGGAAGAGCTCCGCCACAGCCTCCTCCACACGCTCGGTACCAAAGCCCATAGGGCGCAACTCACCCGTTTTACAGTTCGGGCAATAGTGCTGTATCGGCTCGTTATAACCGCAGTAATGGCATATCATTCGGCCCTTCTGTTGATGTGCCGAGAGGGTTACATTGCAGTGCGGACATCGTGCCGACCAACCGCACGAAGGGCACTCCATATATGGAGAATATCCGCGTCTGTTTTGGAAGAGAATGACCTGTTCGTTGTTCTCCAATCGCTCCGCAATGCCATCGAGCAACTCCTTGTTAAAATGCAACTTACGCTCATTGCGTTTGACATTGCGCACCGTATCCGAAATTACAATTTCGGGCATCTCCACACCGCCATATCGCTCGGTCAGGCGCGTATATCCATACTTGCCCGAGAGATAGTTTGCAAAGCTCTCGAGCGATGGCGTAGCACTACCCAACACACACTTTGCATTGTGAAGTGTCGCCAACATTATAGCCGCATCGCGACCGTTATAACGAGGGTTTGGCTCGGTCTGCTTGTAGCTCGAATCGTGCTCCTCATCGACCACTACCAAGCCCAACTTCTTGTATGGCAGGAACAACGCCGAACGCGCTCCAATCACGAAGTTGCCACTCTCCGAGGATAGCATATCGGTATAGAGCTTTGTGCGCTGATTTGGCGTCAGCTTCGAGTGATAAACCGTAACACTCTCGCCAAAGAGTCCCCGCATACGCTCCACCAACTGCGTGGTTAGCGAAATCTCGGGAACGAGGAATAGCACATCCTCGCCACGCGAAAGTCGCTCCTCGATAAGGTGGGTATATATCTCGGTCTTACCCGAACTTGTTACGCCGTGCAAGAGTGCTACGCGCTTATCGGAGAGGCCATTCCGAATCTCTTTGAGAGCCTTCGACTGCGCATCTGACAGCTTTGGCAAGAGCGTTTTGCTCCACTCGCTGTTGAGCTTATAGTCGCGCTCACCCATCTCCACCAAGCCCGCCTTGCAGAGTGCTTTCAATGCCGCAGCATCCAACTCAACAAGGTGTCGTGGCAGAACTCCGCCTGCATTTTCGATAGCGCACAGCGCCTCGTATCGCTTTGGCGCTCGGCGCATCATCTTCTCGCGCACATCTTCCGTAAAAGCCTCTGCCACAAGTAAAACAACAACCTCGCGCTTAGGCGTATATTCCGAAAACTCCTCCTCGCATCGCGCCTTAGCCTTGATAATCGACGGCAACGCCACACGCATAACCTCGCCCACCGAGCAGATGTAGTAGTCGGCAACCCACTCCCAGAAGCGCATCTGCAACTCCGAGAGGAGTGGCTTGTCGTACAGCACCTTCAAGATAGGTTTTGCCGTACCTTTAGCCGGAGGTGTGTCGTGCAATCGCCATACAACACCCGTATAGACCGCATTTTTGCCGAACTGCACCGCTACAGCATCACCCACACGAACCTGAACACCCTCGCCAACGGCAAAGGTGTAGGCAGGTTGCGCCAATGGCAACACTATATCGGCAAAACGACTCACGACCGAATATGGAGTTTAATTTTTTACCAGAGATTTGTCTTTACGCTCTTACGACCTGCGAGGCAGTTAGCAAAATCGAGCTCTGCACCCTGAGGTATCTTAACGATAGTAGCTGTGCGTGGGTAGAATACCACATATTTTTTCGACTCGCTGAAGGTTGCCTCGAACTCAATATCAGAGATATTGGTAACCTCAATAGTACCCTTCTTCTCGTCGATAACTCGTACCTGCAACGACGCCTTCAACAACTGCTTGATAAGCTCGGCATCACCCGCCAACTTATTGCCAAAGAGTGCCAACATACGACCAGCAAACATCGCCTCGCGTACAGATTCGATAGTGCGCTCCTTGGCAAATACCAGGGTCATAGGGCGAAGGCAACGGTTGTACTTGTTCGCGGTAATGGCGTGAATATCGGTATTGGCCATCATCGGCAACTTGTAGGTCTCGAACCAATCCAACACGCGCGGATACCACTCCGAGCTGTTGAACAACTCTACGGCGTGAATTCTCTTCTCCTCGATCAACTTCTTGTGCAATGGATAGAGTGTCGACTTCTTGTCAGGCCATCCCGGATGGTTCCAGATGATAAATGCTCCCTGTGCCTCGGCAGCCTCGAAATCCTTCATCTCGGTTGCACGGTTAGGGATGCGGTCGCCATTCTTGTCGCGCAACAACTCGCCCTTCTCATCCACGAGGTAGCGATTCTCGTCGAATACGTTGCAATCCTTGAGGAACAATGCGTTCATATGGCCGAAAGGCTTCTTACGAGTAATCTCGGCACTCTGAATAACCAACACGCCCATCTTCTTACCCTCGGCAATAGCCAATTTGTTAGGCAGGTTGTAGTCCTTGAGGTGCACACCTGCATTTTTGTGTACGCCGATGTGTGGAGTCATTGCGATAACATCCAAACCATCGTACCACGCCTCGCGTACTCGCGCCTTAGGTGATACATCGCCGTCATCAAGGCTTGTGTGCATGTGGAAATCGCCCTTCAAAGTCAAGTAGCCGTCGATATTAGGTATCGAGAGAATATTTCTTGAGCCAATGCCCAATTCGTGGCAATAGGTACGATCATCATTCTGTACTCGCGGCTCCTGGCCGTAAGCCAAGGTTGCAGTAGCAACCAAGCACAACAAAGTAAAAATTCTTTTCATAGCAGTTTTATAGTTTAAAGTTTGTTTCGTTAATGTGCTTCGAGCCAATTCTTACCCACACCGCACTCGGCAGTGAGCGGAATTGACAACTTTGCGGCACCCTCCATCTCCTCGCGAACAATCTTCTCGACCTGCTCGCGCTCCGAGCGCAACAAATCGACCACGATTTCATCGTGTACCTGCATTGTAATGCGCGAACGGATACCCTCCGCCTTGAAACGACGAGCGACACCCACCATGGCCAACTTCATAATATCGGCTGCGGTACCCTGAATTGGGGCATTTATGGCATTTCGCTCGGCCAAAGCTCGAGCATTGGCATTTCGCGAATCGATATCGGCAAGGTAACGACGACGGCCGAAGAGTGTCTCGACATACCCCTTCTCGCGAGCCGTAGCCACCACATTGTCCATATACTCCTTGACCTTCGGATACGACTCGAAGTAACCTTCGATAAGCTGCTTTGCCTCGCTGCGCGGAATACGCAATCGCTGGCTCAAACCGAAGGCCGAGATGCCGTAGATGATACCAAAGTTGGCAGTCTTGGCACGGCGACGCTCCTCGGAGGTCACCTCCTCGATAGATTTCTTGAAGATACGCGCTGCTGTCGCTGCGTGGATATCCTTGCCCTCGCGGAAAGCCTCGCACAAGTTCTCATCGCCCGAGAGGTGCGCCATAAGTCGCAACTCAACCTGTGAATAGTCGGCCGAGAGCAGCTCGTGTCTGTCATCACTCGGCACAAAAGCCTGGCGAATAGGGCGACCAAGGTCGTCGCGCACCGGTATATTCTGCAAGTTAGGATTTGCCGACGAAAGGCGTCCTGTAGCTGTAACAGCCTGATTGTATGATGTATGGATATGACCCGTAACCGGATTTACCAGCTGTGGCAAAGAATCGACATAGGTCGAAAGCAACTTCTTTACTCCGCGATACTCCAAAATCAGATCGACAACCTTATGCTCGCCCGCAAACGACTGCAGATACTCTTCGTCGGTGCAGAACTGCTTGGTCTTTGTCATCTTTGGCTTGTCGGTGATGCGCATCTTCGCAAAGAGCATCTCGCCGAGCTGACGGCTCGAGTTTATATTTATCTCTCGCTCGCCCGACACCTCGCGAATTTCGGCCTCGATAGCCGAAAGTTTCTGCGACAATGTTGCCGAGTAGTTGTGTAGAGCGTCGCTATTGACACAAACTCCCTCCCACTCCATATCGGCAAGCACATCAATCAATGGCTCTTCGATATCGTGGTAGAGCTTCAGCAAGGCAGGCTCCTTCTCCAACATAGGGCGCAACACATCGTAGAGCTGCAAAGTAACATCTGCATCTTCGGCAGCATACTCCGCCACACGCTCCACGCC
>JAFZDR010000125.1 GCA_017561105.1 Alistipes sp.
ACACTTACGGTTAGTACATACGAGTTCTGCCGACTCGATAACATCATATCCCTTATTCTGCTTCGAGCCGTCGTTTGCCCACTCCAATAAGCGGCAAATTAACGCCATACGCACAAATTTTCCATTCTCTACCTGACGGAAGTATGCTGCGCGAGGATCTGCATCCACCTCCTTCAAAATCTCGTTTACACGAGGTAGTGGGTGCAGAACCGCCATATTCTCCTTTGCAAGGGCCATTTTCTCTGCATCGAGCACGAAGCAATCCTTCACGCGGTCGAACTCCTCCTCATCGAGGAAACGCTCCTTCTGTACGCGAGTCATATAGAGAACATCCAACTCGCCCATAACCTCCTCCATAGACGATACCTCGCGGTACTCTACGCCATTCTTCTCGCATACATCGTGCTTGATGTAGTCTGGTAAGCGCAACTCATCCGGAGCGATAAGGATAACCTTAGTGCCCTCGTAGCGCGATAACGCCTTAATCAACGAGTGAACGGTACGACCAAAGCGAAGATCACCGCAGAAACCGATAGTGAGGTTATCGAGGTGGCCCAACTCGCGAGTAATGGTCAAGAGATCGGTCAAAGTCTGTGTAGGGTGCGCGTGCGAGCCATCACCTGCATTGATGATAGGTACGCGCGATACTGTCGAAGCGTCGAGCGGAGCACCCTCGATATGGTGGCGCATAGCGATGATATCGGCAAAGCAACCAACAACGCGAACGGTGTCCTCTACGGTCTCACCCTTGCTAACCGACGAAGAGTTAGCATCCGAGAAACCGAGCACATTACCACCCAACTCCATCATTGCAGCTGTAAAGCTCAAACGGGTACGGGTCGAAGGCTCATAGAAGAGTGTAGCCAACTTCTTGCCCTTGCAAGCCTCGCTGTATTTTGCGCGATTTGCAATAATATCCAATGCCAAAGCTACGATATCATCGGTCTCCTGACGGGTAAGGTCGGTAGGATCAATCAAATGTTTCATTTGCAATTAAAAATTAAGAATTAAAAAATTAAAAATTAGTTTGCGCAATTAGAAATTACTAATTCTGCATTCTGAATTTTGAATTTTACTTAATCCAACTCTCGTCGCTTGGGTTGTTGCGGAATGCAAGGATACGCTCCTTCCACTCCGGTGCGATGTAACCCTCCTCTGCTGCAACCTCTACAAGTGCGTCGAGGTTCGACAACGAGTAGTTTACTGTGTTGGCAGCTGCAATACGCTCCTCACCGCGCTTCATGCCGTAGGTGAAGATGCTCACGATACCGAGTACATCAGCACCAGCCTCGCGTAAAGCCTCTACAACCTCGATGCACGAACCACCTGTCGAGATCAAGTCCTCTACAACAACAACCTTCTGGCCTGCCTCCAACTTACCCTCGATACGGTTTGTACGGCCGTGATCCTTTGCACCGCTACGAACATAACCCATTGGCAAGTCCAAGATTGTAGCTACAATAGCTGCGTGTGCGATACCCGCAGTCGAAGTACCCATCAACACCTCACACTCAGGGAAGTGCTTCTTAACCAACTCTGCCAAGCCTGCCTCTACCTGCTCGCGAACACGCGGAGCAGTCAAGATAAGGCGGTTGTCGCAATATATCGGGCTCTTAATACCACTCGCCCAAGTAAATGGCTGCTCAGGACGCAAAAATACTGCGTTAATCGAAAGCAACTCTTTTGCAATTTTCTTCTCCATAGTTTTATTGTAGTTTTAAGTTTTTACTCTCCCAAAAATTCTTTGCAGCAACGCTCATAAGCGGCTACAGGGTCCTCAGCTGCGGTGATAGGACGACCTACAACGATGTAGTCCGAGCCAATCTCGCGAGCCTGTGCAGGGGTCATGATGCGTACCTGGTCATCCTTCGAGCCGTCAGCAAAACGCACACCCGGAGTGATTGTGAAGAACTCCTTGCCACAGTGCTCCTTAACGAGTGAAGCCTCGAGTGGCGAGCAAACTACACCGTCAAGACCTGCGGTCTTTGCGTTCTCTGCATACTTAGCGATGCAGTCATTGATCGATGCGTTGATCAACAACTCCTTCTGCATACGCTCCTCGCTTGTCGAAGTGAGCTGTGTTACAGCGATCAATAACGGACGAGTACCATCCTCGCGTGTCAATCCCTCCAATGCACCGCGCATCATATCTACAGTACCTGCTGCGTGAACATTGCACATATCAACATCAAGGCGCGAAAGAACGCTCATAGCCTTGCGTACAGTGTTTGGAATGTCGTGCAACTTGAGGTCGAGGAAAATCTGGTGACCACGAGCCTTAATCTCGCGAACGATAGCCGGGCCCTCGGCATAGAACAACTCCATACCGATTTTAACGAAAGGCTTGCGGCCTGTGAACTTATCCAAGAACGAAAGAGTCTGCTCCTTGCTGCTGAAATCGCAAGCAATAATTACATCTTTTGCCATAATATCTCTATTTGCTTTTAGCCATTAGCCTTTGGCCATTGGCTTTTTATTTTTTACTCAATAATACCTATTATATCACTTAATTTCTCGATACCGAGGCGCTCCATCACAAATGGCAACTCCTCGATAATCTCTTTGCAAGCGTAAGGGTTACGCAAGTTCTCGGCGCCTACCTGCACTGCAGTAGCACCTGCCATCATCATCTCGATAACATCCTCAGCCGACGAAACGCCGCCACAGCCGATTACAGGAATCTTCACCGCGTGAGCCACCTGATATACCATGCGCACAGCGATTGGGAAGATTGCTGCGCCCGAGAAACCTCCCATCTTATTGGCAATTACAGGCTTTCTGCGAGCGATGTCGATACGCATACCGAGCATAGTGTTGATGAGCGTAATTCCGTCAGCACCAGCCTCTTCGCACGCCTTAGCGATAGCTACGATGTCGGTTACATTTGGCGAAAGTTTTATAAATACGGGCTTTGTAGTAACTGCCTTCACCGCCTTTGTAACAGCCGCTGCCGACTCGGGCGATGTTCCGAAGGCCATACCTCCGTTGTGCACATTCGGGCATGAGATATTAACCTCAAGAATAGCAACCTGCTCCTCCTTATCCAACTTCTGGCAACACTCAACATACTCCTCAATAGAGAAACCGCTGATGTTTGCGATGATGGGCTTGCGGAAGATTTTGCGCAACTCAGGCAATTCGTGAGCTACAACTGCATCTACGCCTGGGTTTTGCAGACCTACCGAGTTAATCAAACCCGATGGACACTCTGCAATACGAGGTGTAGCGTTGCCGAAACGAGCGTCGCGAGTGGTACCCTTGAACGATATTGAGCCGAGGATATTGATGTCGTAAATCTCAGCCATCTCCTTGCCGAAGCCGAATGTTCCGCTGGCAGGAATTACGGGGTTGTCAAGTGCAACTCCGCACAACTCAACCGAAAGATCTCTTACCATATAACCTCCTCCTTCTTAAATACAGGGCCCTCTTTGCATACACGCTTTGCACCCTTGGTTGTCTGAATTGAACAGCCCATGCAGATACCGAAACCGCAGCCCATACGCTCCTCGAGCGATACTTCGCCGTCGATTTCGAGGATCTGGCACAACGCCTTAAGCATTGGCAACGGACCACACGAGTAGAAGTAATCTGCCTCTACCCCGCTCTCTGTGATAGCTGTGGTAACAAAACCCTTAACGCCCACCGAACCA
>JAFZDR010000126.1 GCA_017561105.1 Alistipes sp.
CTCCAAGTAGCCCTTGGTAACAACCAACGAGTCAGGGTTGAGGTTATCCTCCCACGAAGTCTGACCCTCCGAAGTGTCGTTCGGATCTTCGGTCTTGAACAATGGGTTAAACAAGCGGATCTCTGCCTCAACAGCGTGCTCGGCCGATACCCAGTGGATAACACCCTTTACACGACGGCCGTCGCTCGATGAGCCCTCGCCCGACATTGGATCGTACGAGCAGCGCAACTCAACAACATTGCCCTCCTCGTCCTTGATAACCTCGTCGCACTTGATAAGGTACGAGTAGCGCAAACGCACCTCGTTACCCGGTGAAAGACGGAAGTATTTCTTTGGAGGATTCTCCATAAAGTCGTCACGCTCGATGTAGAGTACCTTCGAGAATGGTACCTCGCGCATACCAGCCTCCTCGTTCTCAGGATTATTCACAGCCTTACGCATCTCGACCTTGCCCTCCTCCCAGTTGGTAATAACCACCTTGAGCGGGTTCAAAACAGCCATACGACGCTCGGCAACCTTGTTCAAGTCCTCGCGAACGCAGTATTCCATCTTAGCCAAGTCAATAACATTGTCGCGCTTAGCAACACCCACCATCTCAGCAAATGCACGCACCGAAGCAGGGGTATAACCCTTACGGCGCAATGCGCAGATAGTCGGCATACGAGGGTCATCCCAACCCATTACTACACCCTCCTGAACGAGCTTCAAAAGGTTACGCTTCGACATCATTGTATAGGTCAAATTCAAACGAGCAAACTCGTACTGGTGCGACGGATAGATCTCCAACGCCTCGATAAACCAGTCGTACAACGGACGGTGAACATCGAACTCCAAAGTACAAATCGAGTGCGAAATCTTCTCGATTGAGTCGCTCTGACCGTGAGCGTAGTCGTACATTGGGTAGATGCACCACTTGTTACCTGTACGGTGATGCTCGGTGTGCAAGATACGATACATGATAGGATCACGGAAGAGCATGTTAGGGTGTGCCATATCGATCTTAGCACGCAACACCTTTGCTCCATCGGCAAACTCGCCGGCACGCATACGCTCGAACAAATCGAGGTTCTCCTCTACCGAACGATCACGCCAAGGCGACGGCTTACCCGGCTCCGAAACTGTACCACGGTTAAGGCGAATCTCCTCCTGGGTCTGATCGTCAACATACGCCAACCCCTTCTTGATAAGCACAACTGCCCAATCGTAGAGCTGATCGAAGTAGTCCGATGCGTAGCGCTCAATTGCCCAATCGAAACCGAGCCACTTGATGTCGCGCTTGATCGAATCTACATACTCGGTATCCTCCTTTACAGGGTTGGTGTCGTCGAAGCGGAGGTTACACTTACCGCCATACTTCTTAGCCAAGCCGAAGTTGATGCAGATACTCTTTGCGTGTCCGATATGAAGGTAGCCGTTTGGCTCCGGTGGAAATCGTGTCTGTACATGTGACAAACCATTAGCAATCGACTCCTCGATAATCTCCTCAAGGAAGTTCAAGGACTTCTCCTTTACTTCAATGTTCTCTGTTGCCATAAATCCTAAAACTTTAGCTTTTAGCCATTAGCCATTAGCCTTTGACTGATTAAAAATTACTTATTTTGTTTGTTATTCTTGTCATACAATTTTGGGGCGATATTCAAACCAAGCGATATTACCTGCTGGTTATACAATCTCTCGCCGTCGGTCTTGAGCACAAACTCAGCCTTGACCTTTATGCGATCCTGCCAGAAGTCGCGCTCATAGCCGATACCCGTGCGGTTGTAAACACCACTCGAGGTGCGGTAGAACGGATCGGCAGCGTAGAGGTCTGCGCCATATATCGTACCCTCCTTGCCCACCGAATCGTAGAGCGGAAGAAGATCTCGACCCACATATAGGTTGTTCGAGATAAATACTCCCCAACGGCTCATGCGGAAGAAGAGTTCACCACCCATGGGTGCCTTCCAGCCCTCATCGTTAATTCGGTCGCGCTGCAACGACTGCAGATATCCAAGACGGATATCAAAATCGAAGAAGGTGTTGAAATCGACTCCTATATATGGGTTTATAACGATATCATCCACCACATTGTAGCGAAAATCAGCGCGGTTAGCGTAGTGATGCATCTCAGCCGAAGCTCCGGCATACATCACCTTTGCGAAACGACCTTCACCCGAAAAGAGAATGCGGAACTGCTCACGGCACTCCATCGAGTACATGCCGTTCCAATCTGCCACCAACTCGGCATAGCCAATATTGTCGGTATATTGCAACGCCAAACCCTGCACCAAGCGGTTGTTTGCCAACCATGCGCTGCTGAAGAACGCCTCCGAGTAGCGACCAACCAACTTCTCACGACGGAACAGACCAGCCACAGCACCATAGTTCTCGTTGCGGAACTGATAGTATGCGATAAGTTTGATATCATCGAGAAAACGCACCGAGCCGAACATCTTCTGCATATTGACACCGACCCCCAGGCTGTGCTTATCGTTCCACTCGTAGCGCAATGCAGGCGCGAGAGCTATTCCGAAGAGGGTCTCCGAAGGAGCCAAGTTGCTACCCGAATACTCCGTATTGTCGAAATCGAAGTTAAAATCGGTGTCGAGATAGAGCTTCTCACTCTGTGCTAAAGCACTGAATGAGAGCAATAAAGCCACTACCGATATGATAACTTTCTTAGACATTTCGCAAGTACGCGCGCATAAATCGCTCAAAAATAGTGAAAATTTTTCAAATAATGATTACTTTTGTGGCAATAATTGAGCAATAGAATGAAAAAAACAACCAATGCAGAGCTCGGAAGACCTTCGGTCGAGGAGTTTCGTCAGATGAAAAAGATGCCCGTAGTGGTAGTTTTGGACAATGTCCGTTCGGCCCAAAATGTGGGTGCTTTTTTCCGTACGGGCGATGCCTTTGCGGTAGAAAAAATTGCCCTCTGCGGCATCACCGCAACACCCCCTTCGAGAGAGATTCACAAGAGTTCGCTCGGTGCCGAATTTTCGGTCGAATGGAGCCATTTTCAGACCACGACAGAGTGTGTGAAACAACTTAAA
>JAFZDR010000015.1 GCA_017561105.1 Alistipes sp.
CACGATAACCTGCTTATCACGCAAGAGGTGCTGCATGTGTGACACAATCGCCATTTTTTGAGCGCGACCTGTGTACCAACCATAATGAGGCGCAAGTCCTTCACGAACTTTTGTCGGGTCATCACGATAGTATATGTTCTCGTAGAACTCAACAATAGCATCGAGTATCGTAAATGTATGGTCGCCCTCCGAGCCTTTGGTGTCGAGGGAGTTGAACTCGACTACAAGCAGTGCATCGGTGAAGAACTTGGCAAGCTGCACAGCTCTCCACACTGCAAGGTCTTGGTCAAGGTGGAAACGCCAGGTACCAATACACTCCTCTACTCCACCAAACATAAGCGGATAGCGGTCAATAACGGAGATAACGGTCCAGTCGGCATCATCACTGCGACCTCCGATATCCATTGTTACTATATATCTATTACTTACATTGCGTTCCTTATCGGGCATCGCCCAGAGGAAGAGGTCTCCATTGTCGTCAGGAATAAAGCGCAACGAGGAGTCGATAGCCTCCTTGCCATACTGCATCGTTGCGAGGAGTGTTCCGGTATATTTTGGAGCAGAACAGCCTGCACGGAGGAAGTCGATATCTGCTGCATTATGCACATAGCGACCTGTTGTGGAGAATGCCTCCTGCGGTGTTGATGGGAACTCCTGCTTCATACGGAACTCGCTCGGCATCTCGGCCAACTTCTCACGATACCAGTTAAGGCCTTCAAGTGTAGCACCCAAGGCCCATCTATCCCACTCCTCAGGCGTAAGTGTAGCGATAAAGTTACGCTTCTCCTCTTCGCTAATAAATGGCTTTGTGTAGATAGGAATTTCAAACCACGCCACAAAGATTGGCTTAAATGCACTTGTGCCTTGCTCTGCCGCTTTCCATGTACGATAGAAGTAGTTACCAATACCCTTTGCCGTAGATTCGAGAATAATGGCAGTAAATGGGATATTTGGCACAGATGCAATGATGGACTGTGCGAGGTCATCACCCTTGATAGCAGGGTTATCTTGCCACAATCCCACCTCCGAGAGGTGTGCCAACTTAATATCTGATGAACGCAACGACTCAGGGTTCTTGATGGATGCGATAGCAATGGAGCAACCTCGTGAAGGAATAATCTTCTTGTTGGGTGAGCCTTCAAAGCTTTTGAGTTGGACCTTGCATATATCCTTCGGGTGATGTTCTGCCATAAGCGAGTACATCTTACGGATAGTACGAGAAGCATCCATTTCGTGCGTAGCAATAACCGAGTTCCAATTCTTTCGGTGGAAGAGTTGTATCCAACCACCCCATTGGTCAATAAGCGTAGAGCCACCATACTGACGAGCCTTCAAGAGAATTGCACGAACTGGATCATTGGCGAAGAGAATGCCATTTATATCTTTGAGAATCTTTAATTGTGGCTTATTCAGCACAAAGCGTATATCTCTACCCGACAACTTATCCATAATTGTCGAGCAGGTTGCCGCCCAATACTCAAAGTCGAATGTTATGCGTTGCAGGTTGAGCCAATCGAGCAGTTCGCCAAAGAATATGCCCTCCTGCTCGGCATAGTGAGCGAGAGTGCCACAACGAACAATATCTTGAATGGTAGATGTGCGCCAAAGGTAGTCAGGAATGAAAATGCGCTGTGTAGGAGTGATGTCGAGCGGCTCTCTTGGAAGTGGTGAGCCCTCACCTGTTAGAGGATTGTATGGAGCAAATAGTTTGGCGTTGCGCCTATCGTTTTCCTCTAATACTTTTCTTATCTCCTCGTCTGTCACTTGCGCCTACCCTTGATAAATGAGTTGATAATTCGAACAATCGTGTAAGGTTGTAACCCTATAAGAGGGTCTTGCGAGATAACATCGGCATAGTAACTGACGGAGAGATACCGAGCTTCGGTCGGGTGCTCTTCCATCTTCTTTGTTCGTAACTCTTCGTACCGATTGAATATCTCCTTGTGGAGATTTATCGCCCTATTGGAGCGAGGATTAGCCTTGTCGTATCCGTTCATCGTGCTTCGATGTGATTTTTCTCACATTCAGTGCAAAATTAAAGGTAAATAATTATATATCCAAATTGTTGTAAGCCTTTACCTTTGCTTTTGTAGAAAATTCATTTCACTATGGCAAAAGAAAAAGACGAAAAAGTACAGCAACCGGAGAGCGTAACGGAGATAGTAGTTGCCACTCCGGAGGTTGTTGAGCCTGCACCATCGGCAGAGGTGGGAGCAGTAGAGCCTGCGGCTGCGGAGCCATCGCCAGCGCAGGTTGAGGGTACCGCACCTGCGGCTATTGACTCGCTTCGTGCGATGATTAGCGAGAAGTTCGGTAAGCAGTTCGAGACTGACGAGGAGATGTATGCTTGGATTCACGAGCAGCTCTTGCAGATGTCGGACACCGATGGCGTAGTAGGCGAGATTCTCGCAGAGTATCCGGAGTTGTATGCAGTTATTCAGGACTTGCAGGAGGGCAAACCTCTTGAAGTTGCTTTGGCTGCAAATATCGACATCGACTCCTTGAAACCTCTCGAAGGCGAGGAGATGTATGCTGACTACGAGGCTGCCCGAAATGCTCGTAAGGAGCGCAAGGCAAAGGTTGATGAGTATCGTGCAACAGTCGAAAAGAACTGGGAGGATAGCAACAAGGTTATCCACGACTTCTTTACCGAGATTGCATTTGACGAGGAGCAGACCAATGAGTTCCTCGCAAAAATGGATGAGATGCTTGGCAACTATGTCAATGGTATCGTAACTCGTGAGTTCCTCGATGTATTCTATCG
>JAFZDR010000127.1 GCA_017561105.1 Alistipes sp.
GTAACCGCATTACCGCGATAGAGACGCATCTGGTGGTCGCGAGTGTTCATACCCTTGCTATAGCCCGTATAGTACCAATCGGTAAACGAGCTACCCTCGCCGATAAAGACGTTGAAGCCATTTGGTGTACCATCGCCCGCAATGTTTGCAATCCACCAAGCACCGCACAGTGCGCAAGTGTTGTGCTCGTAGACCTTATGGGTTGATGTCGAAACCTTAGTGTGGTCGTAGTTGTGCTGGATGTGAGTATGACCCGAGATAACGTGCGCCTCAGCATACTGGTCGAGGAGCGAAAGTACCTCCTGAGTGTAGTTGCTTGTGCCGTTGAAGAGCTGGATGTGTACGCACAACACCACCATCTTATCCTTTGGTACGAGGGCCAAATCCTGCTTCAACCACGCCAACTGCGATGGAAGGAAGCCTGTCTTATACGAACCAGATGAGAGGTTTGTAGTGTAGACAATATCGCGCATACCGATGATGTGAGCATCGCCACGGTTGAACGAGTAGTTTACAGGGCCAAACATCTCCTCGTGCTCGCGCTGAGCTCTCAACTCAAAGGTCGAGCTACGCTCATCGGCATAGATAGGGTTCGACGAGTTGTAGTGGGTGTTGTCGTGGTTACCCATAACCTGGAATACAGGCATACCAATCTTCGATACAGCAAATCCGTCGCGCATATCGTCACGATAAGCACCCGAGTTCTTGCTGTCGCCATTCGAGATAATATCGCCGAGGGTGATACCGTAGCAATTGAGGCCGCTGCTCTTAACCTGGTCGCAGTAAGCCTTCACACCGGGGATTGCCTCATTCTTAAATCGGGTCAAGCCTGTGCTCGACGACACCTGAGGGTCTGCAAATGTAAAGAGAGCCCACTTCTTCTCCTTGCCACCTGCGAGAGGTGTGAGGGTGAAGTCATACTGTGGAGAGTTGCTTGGATAGGCCTTATAGAAGCAAGGCTGACCGTATGCATTAGTCGGCACCTCGTACTCTGCAGGCAATGATATGTAGATGTAATAACAATCCTTCGATACATTGAGAGAGTAGTAACCTTTAGCGTCGGTTGCCACAACCGAGAAGCCGTCACTAACAGCCACACCCTTGATAGGGTTGCCATTGTTATCCTTTACATAGCCATAAACGGTAGGATATGTAATCTCGAGCTCGTCGCGCTCAACCTCCAACGGAGTCAAAGTCGAAGATACACCCGACTGATATGTGATACTCTTGAACTCGCGAACAACGCCCGCCTTCAAGGTGCCGCCACTCCAGCTTGTAGTCATTTTCTCGCCTGTACCGTCATAGAACTCCACCTTGCACGAGCCAACCTCTACAGCAGGTAATGTAATGTGAAGTACGCTCTCCTTGCTCGCCGAGAGAGTAAAGTTGTTTGGCAACATATAGGTTACCGTGTTTCCTCCATTCGCGCTTGCTGTGAGCGCTGCTGTTGAGCAATTAACGGCAAATTCGCCCGAGATCTTAACTCCCGAGTCCGAAGTAACCACCACCTTTCGAAGAACAACGCCATCCTTCTTCGCCTTGATAGGGAAACGCAACACTGCTGCGAGGTGCTTCAATTCGATTTGGCTGCTCGCATTGGCAACATATCCGCACATAGGGGCTGTGCCCGATGCGAAAGTTCCCTCGACATAGCTCTGTTCCGAGAGGAATTGCACCTTCGGAGCGTCAGCCGTAGTTGTCGAAAGATAAGGATAGGTAATGCTGAGCGGATATCTCAACGAAGTACCCAAATCGAACTGCGCCGATGCAGCATCGTTAGGGTTAATTACCGCCTCAGACGACTCCACGCCATTTACGGCAATCTTGTCGCCCTCGCTCCAATACAATGGGTAGGTTTCGCCCACCTTCTCTCCCAAGTGTGTACGCGTTGAAGGAACAGATATTGTCAGCTCGCTGACGCCATCACCTCCCCAAGCGCTCTCGGTAGCAGGGTCGGTCTGACAGCCGACAAACGCAACCGAAAGGAGAGTTAAAATCAACAATAAGTTCTTTTTCATTTTAGTATAGGTTTGTTATTTTGTTAGTCGTATAGTAGCCTCAACAGGACAGTGATCCGACGGATAGAGCAACTCCTCGCCCACCTTATACCTATCTGTCAGCACCTTATTGGTAAGCACCTTGTATTTAGGGTCATTACCTCTGATGTAGATGTGGTCGATAGTTCGCTTTTGGTTAATTTTAACGCCCTCGGCGCCATTCATCGTTCCCGTAACCTCCGATTTCACCTCGGCAATATCTCGGGTATCGGTAAAGTGGGTACGAATAATCTGCGAGTATGGCATCTCGGGTTGCGAGTTCATATCGCCCACGAAAATCACCGTCTTATTCTCGGGATTCATCGCCTTCTCGCGCTCGATAATCAACTTTGCACTCTTCTCGCGAGTGGAGCGCATCAGCGGACAGTGGGTCACCATAAAGATGAACTCAATGCCCGTCTTCTTATCCTTGACATTTGCACTCATCACAAAGCGCCAATGTTTGACCTTCTCCTCCCAAGCTTTGCTCGGAGTGTCGGGTGTTGGCGAGAGCCAATAGACCTGTTTGTTGCTCAACTTGAAACGATCGCTACGCCAAGCTATGCCGTTAGCAAGATTTGTATCCTCCTTCTCGGGTATTGCCGGGTTTGGTCGCTGGAACCACCACTTATACTTGCCTCCCTTCTGCTTGACAAGCTTCGGCAACTCCTCACGAACAAGATTTCCACCCTCCTGCACACCAAATATATCCCAATCGGCATCGACAATCATCTGCGCCACGATATCGCGCGAGTTCTCCCACAAACGCGACTCGGGAGCCTTCTTGTACTTATGCACCATGCTGTTGCGCTGCTTATTGCCCCACACATTGTAGGTCGCAACCTTTATCTCGGCGACACTCTCTTTAGCTGTAGCACCGAGCGCAAAGGCAAGGATAAAGGCGGATATCAGGAGTCGTTTCATTGCAAATCAACTACTTAATCACCATATCAACACAGACAGGGTTGTGGTCAGATGGATAGTGTGGAGCACCATCAATCATATATTTATCGCGGTTTACGACATAGTTCTTAACTTGAATCTTACCCTTATCGGTCGAGTGAACATAGATGTGGTCGATACGACGATGATATGTCTTAAAGTTCTTCTCATTCTCCTTAGATCCATTGAATGTGCCAATAGTTCCGCACTTCTTCTCTGCAATTTGGTAAGAATCTTCGAAGTATTTGGTCATATTTTCGTAGAATGCATTCTTCGAATGACCCGGCCAGGCGTTCATATCACCAACCACGATTGTTGGCAAACCTTCGGTGTTGTACTTTTTGTCAAACTCTGTAAGGAGTCGTCCTGCGTGACCACAAGCAACATCGCCTAATGGACCATGAGTTGCAAGGAGGAAGAACTTTTTGCCACTCTTCTTATGAGTTACTACAGTTGCCAACGATGCACGGTAGTGACGCTTCTCGTCCCAACCCTTCGATGCCTTCTCTGGTGTTGGCGAGAAGTAGTAGATTGCCTGCTCACTCAACTTAAACTTCTTCTTGTTGTAGAACACGGCATTGCCGACAACATTCTTATGTCCCTCCGGATAGGTGTTTACCCACCAAAGCGCATACTTCTTACCACCGGCCTTCTTTACGAGCATTGCGAGATCATCGCGGCAAACAGATGTCACCTCCTGCATACCGAGGATATCGCAATCGAGCTTTACGATAAGCTCCGCAACGGCCTTCTTCGAGTTATCCCAGTTGCGCGACTCGGTTGTACCGCCCTTCTTAATCTGCCACTGGCGCGCCGAATGCGACCACACATTGTACGAACCCACGCGAAGGTTCAACTCACCACTCTTATTTGATGCTGCACTTGCCGAAATTGCAATGGCAACAACCATTACAAAAGTTAAAATTCTCTTCATCTTAGTATGTTATTTGATTGTTATATCTGCAATTACAGGATTATGGTCCGAAGGATAAACCTTCACTCCGTTAATCTCGACCTTGTCGCGATTTACCTCATACGACTTAACCTTAATCGCGCCCTTATCGGTCGAGTGAACATAGATATGATCGATACGACGATGCGAAAGTTTAAAGTTCTTATCACTGCCCGCTGCGCTGTTGAATGTACCGACAGTGCCGCACTTCTTCTCGGCTACAATAAACGCATCCTCATAATACTTGGTCATATTCAAGTGGAACGGATCGCCCGGACGAGAGTTCATGTCGCCCAAAACAATAGTTGGCAAACCCTCCCTGTTGTACTTCTTGTCTATCTCCACCAACACATCTCCGGCAGGGCCCTTTGCACCTTTAGCCAGCGGGCCGTGTGTTGCAATGAAATAGAACTTCTTGCCGCTCTTCTTGTGAGTGACTACGGTTGCAAGCGCAGCACGATAATAGCGCTTCTCATCCCAGCCCTTCGACATAACCTCAGGAGTTGGCGAGAGGTAATAGATTGCCTGGTTCTCCAACTTCAAGTTCTTCTTGTTGTAAAATATTGCATTACCAACCTCTCTTCTGTGGCCCTCCGGATAGGTATTCAACCACCAGAGTTTATACTGCTTACCACCGGCCTTCTTCACAAGCTTTGCAAGGTCATCGCGACAAACACCCGACACCTCCTGCATACCGAGAAGGTCGCAATCAAGCTTTACGATAAGCTCAGCAACAGCCTCCTTCGAATTGTCCCAGCTACGCGCCTCCAATGCCTTGCCCTTCTTAACCAATCCTTGGCGTGCATAGTGAGCCCATACATTGTATGTGCCGACACGCAAGTTCAACTCCTTCTGCTTAGGTTTTGCATCAACTACAACAACAGATACGATTGCAGCCAACAAGAGAATAAATTTTTTCATTTGTAGGTATAGTTTTTTAAGTTATCTCACCTTTCGTTCTTGCAAAGTTAACTTTTTTTGACGGGAACTCCAAGAAATTTTTACTTTTTATTCACTATGTGAATATAAATTCAGAAAAGTTCGAGCTGATCTATCTCGTGATTAAAACTTTTGCGATGATATGGCGATAGTCCGAACTCACGTACAGCCAAGCGATGCTCCTTTGTCGGATAGCCCTTATTTTTCGCCCAGCCATACATCGGATACTCCTCGGCCAAGCGCAACATATAGTCGTCGCGGAAGGTCTTGGCAAGAACCGACGCTGCGGCGATATTGGCATACTTGCCATCACCCTTCACCACACATTGGAAAGGTAGTTTCAGCTTTGTATAGAAGCGATTTCCATCTATCGCAAGGAACTGAGGCTGAGGATTTAACTGCTGAACAGCTAACGACATGCCCTCGAACGAGGCGTGCAGGATATTTATCTCGTCGATGCGTTCGGCCGACACCTCCTGTACCGCCCACGCCACCGCCTCCTTGCATATTATCTCGCGCAAGGCGTAGCGATTCTTCTCGCTCATCTGCTTTGAGTCGTTAAGGAGCGGATGATAAAAATCGGGCGGAAGAATTACCGCCGCCGCAAAGACCGATCCGGCAAGACATCCTCGTCCCGCCTCGTCGCAACCAGCCTCGAGAAGTTCGTGCTGAAATGAGTTTTCCAACATACCGATTATCATTTAGTTGCTACAAAGTTACTATTTTTTGGTAGAATTTCACATAAAAAAAGTATCTTTGTGCTATGCAATTACGCGCATTTACTCAGAAATCGGCTTTGGCGGCTATAATGTTGCTTGTGGTGATACTCATCGCCACAGCCATTCGCTCGCAGGTAAATCCGTTCGGCTTAGAGTTAGCAAACAGCATCTACTCCGAGCGAACAATATCTATCGTAGTTGCAACCATCCTGCTATTTTTCGTCGGAATCATCGCGGGCAAGATATTTCCGCGCTCGGGCCTTAACAAGGGCTACAGCACTCTGCCGATACCTATTTTCGGCATCTTGGCATCGGGTATTTTTGTTGCACCACACGCCCTCTCTACAGCTGTGGTTTCGCTATGCTTTGCGCTCGCTATCTACCTGCTGCTGCGCTCGTTACATAGCGCAGGCGAGAAGGACTCGCTCTTCTTTGCAGCACTGCTTTTCGGATTTATGGTGTTGCTCTACCCACCATGCATCGTATTTGTCGGCATACTGATACCTGCCATATTCCTATTGGCACTCTCGCCTCGACAGATTGTGGTAATTGCAGTAGGTTATCTGCTACCTCTATTCTGCGCATCGTACTACATGTGGTATATCGGAGATGACTTCTGGTCTATGAGCCGCAATATCGCAGATGCGCTGCTTACATCGCGTATGGGTGCTGTTGAGCACTTCCCTTATGCGGGCGTTGTGATGATTTGTGCTGTTGCGGCACTACTTATCGGAGGTCTGGTATTCTCGGTTATTCGCCCCGACAAGATGTTTATGTTGGCACGAGTAAGACGCGCACTGTCGCTCTTTGTCTGGATAATGTTGGTTACCCTCACAATTCTCGCCTTTCCGGCTTGCGACCTCACGCTTGTGGCACTTCTCGCAGTACCCGTATCTATCTTGCTGAGTTTTGTATTGGGCATACTACCAACAACCCAATCGACTATTGCCTATTGGGTATTGCTGCTTATATTCGTAGTACATCTATTCGTGGAGTAGCGCTGCCCCTCTACCCGAAAACCTTTTTCAATCTGTCAACCACGCCATTATCTATGGTGCGGATGGTTGTGAGAATCATATTCTTAACTGCCTGGGCAGTAGATTTTCCGTGACCAATAATCACAGGAGCATTGATGCCGAGAATAGGAGTTCCTCCGGCATTTTCGTAGTTCAATCCCTCCAAAGACGGTGTCATTACGCCCGCCTCGACCGACATTGCATAGAAACCTTCGATAAGCTTCAACACGGTATTTCCGACAAAACCGTCGCATACAATAACATCCGCACTCTCGGGATCAAAGATGTGCGATGCCTCGACATTACCTACAAAGTTATATCGTCCCAACTCTCCACCCTCCTGCAAGAGCTCATATACAGCCTTCGCCTGGAGATTTCCCTTGCTCGGTTCGGCGCCGATATTAAGAAGCGCAACGCGCGGAGATGCCACACCAAGTACCGACTCGGCATAGACCGAACCTATAAGAGCATACTGCTCCAACACATCGGGCTTACAATCGACATTCAAGCCGACATCAAGCAGTAGTTTACCACCTATCTCGGCAGCAATTGTCGGACGAATAACACCCTCTATAACCTTTACCAACTGCATTGCACCTACCATCATCGCACCGGTTGAACCTGCGCTTGCAAAGCCGTCAATCTTACCCTCGACAAGGTGCTTAAAGCCTACTACGATGCTCGAATCGCGCTTTTGCTGAAATGCACGCACAGGGTGATCACCCATGGCTAAAACCTCGGATGTGTGTACGATATCGAAGTTATCGGCATCGCAACCCTCCTTGGCAAGCTGCTCACGAATCTTGCTCTCATCGCCAAAAAGCACAATACGACTGTCGTTGCCAACAGCCTTAAGCGCCATCACCGCACCCTTCACAACAACATTGGGAGCGAAGTCGCCGCCCATTGCATCAATTCCGATTCTGATCATAGTAAAAAAGTTATAAAAGTGTCAAAAAAAACCTGCGCACCACAAGGGATAGCAGGCTTTCTTCGCTGTTAGTGCATAGACTCAAACTATGCCTCTACCTTCTTCTCGATAGCCAACTTGCCACGGTAGAAACCGCACTCAGGGCATACACGGTGGTAGAGAACTGCCGAACCACAGTTCGAGCAAGTTACGACTGTTGGAACAACAGCCTTGTAGTGAGTTCTGCGCTTGTCTCGGCGAGTTGACGAGACTTTGTGTTTTGGATGTGCCATAACTGTACTCTATTTTTTAAGTTTTACTTATTTTTATATTCTCGTTAATAATTGAGTCTAATCCAATGCCTCGGCATCCTCCTCGGCTGCCATAAAGCGAGCCACCATCTCCGGGTTACAACCGCCCTCCTCGTGTACTCGACGATAAGGCAACGAAATAACGATGCTCTCGTAGATATACTGCTTGAGCGAGAGTTGATCGCCCTTTGCAATCCACATTACATCGCCGTCGTAGTCGTGCTGCAAATCCGAAAAACGGACTGTGAGCAAGCCGGAGAACTCTACCGGAATAGAGCAATCCTCCAAGCAGCGGTCGCACTCTACAACTACACTACCCGAGATAACGACATTTACATCGAGCTTAGCATCCGAGCAGTTGATACAGGCGTGTACCTTGCAGTTTCCACCCTTGATCTCGTTCGACTCCATCTCTGCAAACAACGAATCATCCACCTCGAAATCGAAGGTGTGAATACCGCTTGACAGCGACATGTAGTCGATTGAAAACTTATTGCTTACTCCCATAATTGTCCCTATAATGGCGTAATTAGCGTGCAAATGTACTACAAAAATGCAAATTCTGCAAATTTTCTCGCGAAAGTTGCTATATTTGCAAGAAATATCTCTCAAAAAGGCATTTAAGAGGGATAATATTTAGAGTATGAGCAGATTTAAAGTTGTTATTTCGAGCCGATTCGAGGAGTTGTGGCGATATAATATCGTTGCAGTTTGCGAGTTGTGCTCGGCAAATGGCGAGCGCATAGAGTTTCAATCGCAGGAGAGCACCGTTGCTCCCGTGGGAAGTAATCTTGTTGCACCACCTGCCGACTACGACTCGAAGCGCACCATCAAAATCGAGAGCAGAGAGGGCGACTACATAAATCTACTTATATATATCATTCCTAACACTCTCCCTGCGACCAACGACATCATCGAAGCAAAACCGTTCCACCTATCCGCAAAGGTTACGATGGACGGAGATGAGATTTTGAGCCGAATATTCGACATCAACCAATGGTCGGGCGACAATATCGCATTGGAGAAGGTGGGTCTAAACAAGTAAACAGAGTTCTATGAAGCAGAATTGGAAGCCTTGCACAATAGTAAACCCCGTGCCTGCCGTGTTGGTTAGCTGTGGCGACAGCCCCGAGAACTACAATATGCTGACCGTGGCATGGACCGGTACAATATGTTCCGAGCCGGCTATGGCGTATGTTTCGATACGCCCCGAGCGCCACTCCTACGAGATTGTAAAGCGCACGGGCGAGTTTGTCATAAACCTTACAACCGAGGCTCTGGCCGAGGCTACCGATTGGTGCGGCGTGCGTTCGGGCAAAAACTTCGACAAGTTCAAGGAGTGCGGACTCACACCCGAGAAGTCGGCCGTTGTGGCAGCCCCTTCGATTGCCGAGTCGCCCATTTCGATTGAGTGCCGCGTAAAGCAGATTATACCGCTCGGCTCACACGATATGTTTATCGGCGAGGTAGTAAATGTTGCCGTGGACGAAAAGTACCTCGATGCCGAAACGGGCAAATTGGATGTTGCGAAGATGCGATTGCTTGCCTACGCGCACGGTGCATATTTTACGATAGGTGAGCAGATTGGCACCTTTGGCTGGACCGTTAAAGGCTCCACACTCAAAAAGGAGTTGAAACGAGGAAA
>JAFZDR010000128.1 GCA_017561105.1 Alistipes sp.
GTGGTACTTCTCGCGCATCTTTTCGATGTAGAGGGCTGTCTCGGCAGTCTGGTGCGAGCGCGAAACGGCGATGCGGAACTTGTCGTGAGCGGCTGTTGTGAGTGGCAACTTCTGCGCCCTGCTGCGAATATCCTCGTTGGTGTAGTGTGCATTTTCGTCGGGAGCGATGTTCTCTAACAACATTGCGCCAAAACCCTGCTCTGCGAAGAATACCCTCTTCAGATAAGGGATATACACGATTGCACATATACACCTATTCTCCGCCATGAGGGCGATATTTACCGTAAATTCGTTGTTTCCCTTGATAAATTCGATAGTGCCATCCAGCGGATCTACCAACCAAAACATCTCCCAATTTTTGCGCTCGTCATAGAGCATTTCGCGACCCTCCTCCGAGAGAATAGGAATACGGGTCTCGCCCAACACCTCTTTGATTTTGTTGTGGGCAACTCGATCTGCGATGATCAGAGGGGTATTGTCGCTCTTCACTGTAATGTTGTGGTCGCTGTGGCTGTCATTGTAAACCTTCATAATCTCGGCTCCGGCGCGTATTGCGGCGTTGAAGGCGCAAGGAAGAAGGTACTCTCTGGCTGTTTTCTCTATCATGGCTACTCTCGGTTATCTTGAATCTTGTTCAGTAGTTCCACTCTCTCTACACGAGGAGTATCTTGGCGGTTTCTCTCTTTGTAAAGGTAGTGAAAAATTTTGATATGTTCAACTAAAAAACGATAAAAATTCTTGATTATGGTGTCGGTAGTGGAATAAACCGCTTTTTCGGACACCACACGGCACGAAATGTAGATAAATGCGATCAAAATCGCGGCTATGATGCCGGCCGAAACGGCAAATAAACGGTGGCCCGAGATGTGGGCAAGATAGATGATTACGGCCGGTAGCGAAATAGCTAAAATAAGGAACTTTGGCGTCGATTTCCGCCACGCTAAAGCTCTGTTGCTCAGCACTCTGACCGAGTGGCGCCCGGCAGTTGCATCGGCTCTTTCGAGTCGCGCATTTGCACCGATTATGCTCTCGACTTTTAGCGCTTTTGTCGTTGGATGCAGAGCTATTATGTTGGCGCAGTAGGTCAGGGCGTTGTGTGCCACGCAGCACTCCCCCTGAAGGCGTAAAATATAGTCGAACGAGGCCACTTTTTTCGCTGCGGCGGTGGCGTGCGAGCGCTCTTCTGTCGGCAGGTCGATAACAACCACGCGTCGGAACATCTTGCGTCGCGAACGATAGAGTGCACGCACCCATTTCAGATCGGAATGATTAACCTTTGTAAGGCGAAAATTGCGAACTAACTCCCCAAATGTGTCGTTGTTGCGTTGTAGGTCGGTTACGATTATCGCTTCGCTGTGCGGGTACTCCTCATCGAGCAGCGATAGGAGCGGTGCGGTTGTTTCGGGGTACTCCACAATGGCCGATATGCCTATATGCCCGAAACCTTCGCGCACCAACTTTATGGGCGAAGTATTTTTGCGCGAGCGGTGCCACAATCTAATAAAGAGCACAGCCCCCGCGAGCAATATGAGCGATAATATAAATAGTAGTGTAGAGATCAGTTGCATACAATTTGGCATTTATAGGAGTTCGATTGTTGGAGAAATAGCCTCTGCTCCTCGTCGGATAGGTGTGTGGCGCACGATTGCAGCGAGTAGCAGGCTTGTACCGCGTGGCGAATAAATGTTGTGCGATGATAGGTTGCAAGGTGCGAAAGTGCCGAACTAACCCCCAATGAGGTGAGTTCGCCACCAATGGCGCAGAGTGTAAGCAGCGCAGTGTATGCCACCTCCTCATCCTCCGATTCGACAAGCTGTTGAAGGTATGGCTCGGCATCGGTAATCGTAAAAAGCACACATATGTATATACCTATGAGTTGCAAGTTCCTGTTTTGCGACTTCAGCAGCGGTGTGTAGGCGATAGAGACTCCGGTTTGGCGCATAAGTTGCGACAGAAGAGCCACCTCATACCACGATAGGGGCGACTCTATTCTCGCAATGTATTGTATCGCTCGGTCGGGATAGGCCTCGACAAAGGCCGATATCTCTTGCAGCTGCGTATTCTGCAGTAGCGAATAGTTGACCTCGCAAACCTCCACAATCAGCGCCAGCCTATGTCGGGCGTTGCCGTAGATGTACTCCGCAATAAATGCTACCGAGTCGGCTATTATGCCGGGCGGAAAGAGCCAACGCAAGGTGCGGATGTCCCTGTCGGTGGGCTCTTCGTCGGCCGTAATCATACGCGCAATTCGCGTTATGCACCTCACTCTCAAAATACGGCTAAATAATTGGTGCACAGATGATACCGCTTGTGCTACCATCATAAAAATCGGCGCGGCAAGAGCAATGGCTACCTCCTCGTTCAGTGATAGTGTCATGCCAATTCGTGATGTTGTGTTGATACCTTGTCGTAGAGTCGCTCGGCTGCGGTTGGAAGGGTTATAAATTGGTTTACCCCCTCCTCGAGCAACGCCGTAACGGTCTCTTCCGATATGTTATACGATAATACGAATATCTGCGGGAGCGAGCCACCTCGGCGAATACGCGATACGGCATCGGAGCCATTCATAAACATACGCACATCGTCGGTCAATACGAGATCGCACTGCGAAACACGACATATGGTAAACAACTCCTCGCGCGAGGATGTGGGGATAAAGAGTGCCTCGATATCGGAGAGCAACCCTCTGATTAGCGCTCTCAGCTCGGCGGAGTGGGAGTGAATAACAATTTTTCTCATCATAAAAAAGATAACCGACAACCCCTCACCGCTAAAAATATGCCAATCGGCAGAGAGATTGTAAGTACAACTGCAAAAAAGTGATAAAATATGCTCGTTTTTAGTGCAAAAATTATAACTTTGCGTTGAGTATTATTACGATTTGTAAGTTAAGCGGGTGGTTGTACTCGATGGTTTTAAGAATAAACAACTGAAAAACACATAGTTATGTACGGAAATTTTAAGCAACATCTTCAACAGGAGTTGGAGTCAATCAAGGAGGCCGGTCTTTATAAGACCGAGCGAGTTATCTGTTCGCCGCAGCGTTCGGCTATCGAAGTTGCAGAGAAAGAGTGCCTAAACTTCTGCGCCAACAACTACCTCGGCTTGTCCGATAATCCTCGCCTTATCGAGGCTGCAAAGCGTGCTATGGATGAGCGCGGTTTCGGTATGTCGTCGGTGCGTTTTATCTGCGGTTGTCAAGATATCCACAAGGCATTGGAGAAGGCTATTGCCGATTATTTCGGCACAGAGGATACAATCCTCTACGCAGCCTGCTTCGATGCAAATGGTGGCGTTTTCGAGCCGCTCTTCACCGAGCAGGATGCAATTATCTCCGACTCGTTGAACCACGCCTCGATTATCGACGGTGTGCGCCTTTGTAAGGCTGTGCGTTATCGCTATGCTAACGCCAATATGGAGGAGTTGGAGGATTGCTTGAAGCGTGCTCAGGCTCAGCGTTTCCGTATAATTGTAACCGACGGAGTCTTCTCGATGGATGGTAATGCCGCTCCGCTCGACGAGATTTGCCGTTTGGCGAAGGAGTATCGCGCATTGGTGATGGTTGATGAGTGCCACTCGGCGGGTGTGTTGGGTGCTACAGGTCGCGGTATCACCGAGTTGTATAACTTGCGTGGCGAGGTCGATATCCTCACCGGTACTCTCGGCAAGGCGTTCGGTGGTGCAATCGGAGGTTTCACCACAGGTCGTAAGGAGATTATCGATATGCTCCGTCAGCGTTCACGCCCTTATCTCTTCTCGAACTCGTTGCCACCTGCAGTTGTAGGTGCCGGCATCGAGATGTTCAAGATGCTCGAGGAGAGCAACGAGTACCACGACCGTCTGGTTGAGAATGTAGCCTTCTTCCGCGAGAAGATGATTGCTGCAGGTTTCGATATTAAGCCAACCGTTTCGGCAATCTGCGCCGTTATGCTCTATGATGCAAAGCTCTCGCAGGATTTTGCAGCCGAGTTGCAGAAGAAGGGCATCTTCGTTACAGGTTTCTACTACCCTGTGGTGCCAAAGGGTCAGGCGCGTATTCGCGTACAGGTGTCGGCGGGCCACACCCGCGAGCAGTTGGAGAAGTGTGTTGCCGCATTTATTGAGGTTGGAAAAGAGTTAGGGGTTTTAAAATAGCGAGTAGAGAGTAGTTTTTTTACTAGCACCCTAACAATTTTTAATTCAAAAAAGCCAATGGCTAATGGCTAACAGCTAACAGCCCCAAAATATAGAGTTATGAGCAAGGAAGTTTTAGATGCGATTGATCGCAAAATTTTGAAGTTTTTGGTTAAGAATGCGCGAATGCCATACTTGGAGATTGCACGCGAATGTGGTATTTCGGGTGCTGCAATCCACCAGCGTATCAAGAAGTTGGAGGATACGGGTGTAGTGCTCGGCTCGCGTATGATTGTCAATCCGAAGATGCTCGGCCTGGATGTTTGCGCCTTTGTGAATTTGAGTATTCAGGACCCTATGATGAGCGGTGCGGTGGCAGAGCGAATTAAGCTTATCCCCGAGGTTGTGGAGTGTCACTTTATCACAGGAACATACACCGCGATGGTGAAGTTGTACTGTGAGGACAACGAGCACCTGATGCGTACCATCTTCGATAACATCTTGCGTATCCCCGGAGTAACAAATACACAGACCTATATCTCGCTCAACGAGATGTTCTCGCGCGAGCCACATATTGGTTCTTTGGAGAGATAGTATGGCGAAGATACGATTAACCAAGGAGTTTACCTTCGAGTCGGCTCATGCACTTGATGGTTACGATGGCTTGTGTCGCGAGATACACGGCCATTCGTACCGTTTGTTCGTTACAATTAAGGGTGAGCCTGTCTGCGATGAGGGCAACCCTAAGTTGGGTATGGTGATGGACTTTGGCGACTTGAAGCGCATCGTCAATCGCGAGATTGTCGAGCGCCTCGACCACTCGTTTGTTCTTCGCAACTCCGAGCAGAATGTCGAGTTGCAGTCGGTGCTTGGAGCAAAGTTCCAAAAGGTTGTGGTTGTCGATTACCAACCTACCTGCGAGAATATGTTGGCCGACTTCGCATCACGCTTGCAGAGGGCGTTACCTGAGCATGTGGAGTTATACTCGTTGCGCTTGCACGAAACGGCCACCTCGTACGCCGAATGGTATAGTGATGATAACTAAAATCGTTCTGATTGGCTCTTTTTGCACGAGCCTGCGGATAGCGAGATGCTCACATACATTTGAGTATGCTCCGCTCTCGCTACCTTGCATCGCCCAAAAATAGCCCAATCATTGACGATTTTTGGAAACGGAAAGGTGAAAACGGAAAACTAATTTTGCATTCTGCATTTTGAATTTTAATAAAGCTAATGGCTAATGGCCAACGGCTAATAGTAAAAAAATGAAGCGTCTTTTCCTTGTCGATGCCTACGCATTGATATTCAAATACTACTACGCCTTTATGGGGCGTCCGATGCGCAATCGTGCGGGTATGAACACCTCGATAGTCTATGGCTTTACGAAGTTCTTGCGCGATATCCAGAAGCGCGAGAAACCCGACCTCCTCGGTGTCGCTTTCGACCCGAAAGGGGGTTGTTTTCGTAGAGATATCTACCCCGAGTACAAGGCTAACCGCCCCGCAACACCCGAGGATATTCTCCTCTCGGTGCCCTATGTAAAGCGCATTGTCGAGGCTATGTGCATTCCCGTATTGGAGGTGCCGGGCTTCGAGGCCGACGATGTTATCGGAACCCTCGCCAAGAAGGCCGACGAGGCGGGTTATGAGGTCTTTATGGTTACGCCCGACAAGGATTACGGCCAGCTCGTAGGTGACAACCGCAAGCTCTATAAGCAGAAGGGTGATGGTGTGGAGATTGTTGATAAGGCGGCAATTCAGGCCAAATACGGAATTGACAAGCCCGAGCTTGTACGCGATATTTTGGCTTTGTGGGGCGACTCATCGGATAATATCCCGGGAGTACCCGGCGTAGGTGAGAAGGGCGCATGCAAGATGGTGCAGGCGTGGGGCGAGGTCGAGAATATCATCGCCAATGCCGAGAAAATAGGTGGTAAGACCGGAGCAAATATCATCGCCAACGAGGAGCAGTTGCGCCTGGCGAAGGTCCTCACAACAATTCGCCTCGATGTGCCTATCGAGTTCAACGAGGAGGATTTGACGGTTTGCTGCCCTAAGATTGACGATTTGAGAGCGCTGTTTGCCGAGTTGGATTTCAAGGGTTTCCTTGCCGATTTGAACAATTTGGCACCTGTAGAGGATACCGCCACACCGCAACAAGCGCCGCAGACACAACTTGCCAACATGGCTCGCGTGAAGGCGGGACAGCAGAAGAAGGCGGCAATGGAGGGACAAGGCTCGCTCTTTGGCGATCTGTTTGCACCCGTAGTCGAGATGCCGACCACAGCCGTGCCCGAGCCTGCAGAGGAGCTACAGAGCGACCTCTTTGCAAATACTTTCAATTCGGTATCGACCGTACAGCACAAATATACAACCGTTTTTTCGGCTGAGGAACTCCGTAAGGTGGTAGCAGAGGTTACTACGGCTACGCATTTCTGCTTCGACCTCGAAACTACGGGCTTCGATATGTTCGGCAACCGCATTATCGGTATGTCGCTCTCGATAAAGGCTCACGAGGCGTGGTATATCCCATTCGGCCACAATGCCGATATCCGCTCTCGCAACGATATCGAGGCGGAGTATGGTGCAATTCTAAAACCTATCTTCGAGAATGAGAATATCGCGAAGGTGGGACAAAATATGAAGTTCGATATCCTCTTCCTTCGCGCTTTGGGCATCGAGGTCAAGGGCGCAAAGTGGGATACAATGTTGATGCACTATCTGCTTGACGCCGAGTCGCGCCATGGTATGGATGCCTTGGCCGA
>JAFZDR010000129.1 GCA_017561105.1 Alistipes sp.
CACAGATAGATATGATCGAGCAGGTGTCAAAGGCCTACTACTCAATCCTCTTGGCAAAGGAGTCGTTGGTTGTATATCAGCGCGTTTACGACAATGCCGTAGAGAACAACAAGAACATCAAGAAGCGCTACGATGTAGGCTCGGTGTCGGAGTATGACTATATCTCGTCGAATGTGTCGGTGCAGAATGCTATTCCAAATGTTATCGAGGCTCAGAATAGCGTACTCTTGGCATTGTGGCAGTTGAAGGCGTTGCTCGGTATCGATCTCAAGAGAAATATCGATGTTGTCGGCACTTTGATGGACTACGAGGCGCAGATGAACTATGCTCATACCCTCGACCAGCTCGACCTCTCGAACAACTCTTCGTTGAAGCAGTTGGATATCCAGCAGGGTATGCTCGAGAGTGCAGTTAAGATTGCCAAGTTGGCAAATGTGCCTACTCTCTCAATCAATGCGGCATACCTCTACACTGCTCTCGGAAACGACGGTAAGTTCTTCCAGGCTAAGGCGTGGAACCCATATTCGTATGCAGGTGTGCAGTTGAATATCCCTATTTTTGCGGGTGGTCAGCGCCGTGCAGATATTCGCCAGTCGCAGTTGAACCTCTCGAACTTGCAGTTGCAGCGCGAGAATGCAGAGCGCCAGTTGCAGGTGGCCGTGGTGCAGTCGTTGAACAATATGCAGACCAATGTGAAGAAGTTCTCGGCAGCGGCAGCTACCGTAGGTCAGGCGCAGCGCGGTTACGAGATTGCGGTTAAGCGCTACGAGGTTGGTCGCGGAACTTTGGTCGATGTGGATAACTCGCAGTTGGCTCTCACTCAGGCCGAGTTGGGTCGCAACAGCGCTATTTACAACTTTATGGTGTCGAAGATTGCACTCGACAAGATCTTGGGCAACCACGAGGTTAAGAGCAATCACGACTATATCGAGAAGTATGAGGAAAAGTACGAAAAGAGATACGGAGATAAGTAAGAAATAACAAAAATATATAAAAGGTATGAAGAATATTATTTTGAATTCGATGTTTGTGGTAGCTGCTGTAGCGATGGTATCGTGCAGCTCGAAGCAGACTGCAAAGCAGGAGGAGGTTGTTGTTGCACTTCCAAAGATTGAGGCTCAGACTGTAACCAGCCGTATGGTATCGCAGGAGGGTTATTTCACCGGTACCGTTGAGGCTCAGGTGGTAAATAACATTGCACCTCAGCAGCCATTGCGTATCAAGGAGATCCGCGTGGATGTAGGCGATCGCGTGAAGAAGGGTCAGTTGTTGGTAACTCTCGACAATTCGTCGCTCGTGCAGGCTAAGGCTCAGCTCGACAATGCAAAGAAGGAGTGGGAGCGTACAAACGAGCTCTATGAGTTTGGTGGTGCTTCGAAGTCGGAGTGGGATTCGCGTCGTTTGCAGTACGAGGTGGCTCAGACCGCTTATGCAAACCTCGTTGAGAATACCAAGCTTATCTCGCCTATCTCGGGTGTTGTAACTGCTCGTAACTACGACAAGGGCGATATGTATGGCGGTGGCCAGCCGGTATTGGTTATCGCGCAGATTAAGCCTGTTAAGATTATGATCAATGTATCGGAGCCATACTTTGCAAAGGTGAAGAAGGGTATGCCGGTATATGTAGCCCTCGACGCTTATGGCGATGAGGTCTTCAACGGCAAGATTGCTCGTATCTATCCTACTATCGATCAGGCAACACACACCTTCCAGGTTGAGGTTTCGATCCCTAACGCAAACGAGCGCGTTCGTCCGGGTATGTTTGCTCGTGTAACTCTCCCTTATGGCAAGAAGAACCATGTGGTAGCTCCGGATGTGGCAGTTCAGAAGTTGATGGGCTCGGGTGATCGTTATGTATTCGTATACAACCCTGCAGATAGCACTGTTCGCTACTCAAAGGTTGAGCTCGGTCGTCGTCTTGACAACGAGTTCGAGATTCTCTCGGGTGTTAAGAGTGGTGAGATGCTCGTAACAAAGGGCCATATGGGTATCACCAATGGCGCAAAGGTTGAGCTTGTTAAATAGTTAATTAAGTAGCGACTATGAATATATATAAGTCAGCAGTCAATAACCCGATAACGACAATTCTCGTTTTTGTCGCTATCTCGATTTTCGGTATCTTCTCGTTGGTGAAGTTACCAATCGACTTCTTCCCTCGCATCGAGACTACCAATGTGATGGTCATCACCTCGTATGCGGGTGCGAGTGCGCTCGATATCGAGGAGAATGTTACTCGTCCGCTCGAGAACTCGCTCAATAGTGTGGAGGATTTGAAGCACCTCACCTCAAAATCGAAGGAGAATATCTCGATTATTACCCTCGAGTTCGAGTATGGTACAGATATCGATGTCGCAACAGCAAATATCCGCGATAAGCTCGATATTGCTACCAACATCCTGCCTGATGATGTAAATAAGCCTATTATCTTCAAGTTCTCGACCGAGGAGATGCCTATTATGTTGATGGCTATCAAGGCTAACGAGTCGTGGAGTGGTCTTTACAAAATCATCGACGAGCGTGTAACAACACCTTTGGCGCGTGTTAAGGGAGTGGGTACTGTGTCGGTTTCGGGTATTCCTGAGCGTCAGATTCAGATCTATTGCGACCCTTACAAGCTCGAGGCGTATGGTATGACAATCGAGCAGATTGCTCAGATTGTTGCTGCCGAGAACACTTCGGTTCCGGGTGGTCAGATGGATGTAGGTTCGAACACCTACTCGTTGCGTGTGGATCAGGAGTTCAACGGTGCAGACGAGATGCTCGATATTGTGGTTGGCACTCGCAATGGTGCAAATGTCTATTTGCGCGATGTGGCAACCGTAACCGATACCCAGCAGGAGTGTGCGCAGGAGTCGTTCAACAACGGTACTCGAAGCGGTATGATGGTTATTCAGAAGCAGACCGACGCTAACGCCGTTCAGATTTCGCGTAAGGTGCAGGAGAAGTTGGTTGAGTTGCGCAAGGATCTCCCTTCGGATGTAACCGTAGAGCCATATATCGATATGTCGGACAATATCTTGGATGTTGCTTCGTCGTTGGCTGATACTATCTTGACCACATTTATCGTGGTTATGCTCGTTGTGATGATGATGCTCGGTCGCTGGCGTGCGATGTTTATCATTATCTTGACAATTCCTATCTCGATGCTCTCGGCGTTGATCTACCTGCTTGCAACAGATCAGACCCTGAATGTCGTAACAATGTCGTCGCTCTCTATCTCGATCGGTATGGTCGTGGATAATGCGATTGTGGTGTTGGAGAATATCACCAGCCATGTCGATCGTGGTGCGCGAGTTAAGCAGGCTGCAATCTTCGCAACCAAGGAGGTGGGTGTGTCTATTATCGCCTCGACCTTGACAACTTTGGCCGTGTTCCTTCCACTCACTATGATCGAGGGTATGGCAGGTGTATTGTTCAAGCCTATGGGTTGGATGGAA
>JAFZDR010000130.1 GCA_017561105.1 Alistipes sp.
TAGGGGCTCCACGGTGTCGAAACGATACCAACCGACAACAAATGAAAAACCCTCTGAAACGATGTTTCAAAGGGTTTTGCTTGATTTTGTCCTCAAAACTTTTGGACTTGGAGCGGAAAACGAGACTCGAACTCGCGACCCCAACCTTGGCAAGGTTGTGCTCTACCAACTGAGCTATTTCCGCAATTTTTAGAACTTCGCAACCATATTTCCTGATTGCGAGTGCAAATATAGAGCAAAAAAAATTACTGTGCAAATATTTTATTAAAAATTTTACTTTTTTTGTGAAAATTACCGATTTTTGCCTCTATTTCCCCCTAAAACAAGGAATAATATCGCCTTTTTTATCCACAAAATCGGATCTCTTTCCGAGGGTTGAACACTGGTTAAATCTCGGCTAATTCGCCGCAAAAATAAAGTTTTCAGAAAAGTTTTCGCTATAGCGGTACAACTTGCCCTCTTTTTTTGTATCTTTGCGCCCAAAATATAGAGATAGTATAAATTAGGTTAATTATGGAGATGAATCAGCAGTTTAAGAGCGGTTTGTGGCAGAGCAAGATAGATGTTTCTGACTTTGTGCAGACCAACATTACTCCGTACTACGGAGATGCTTCGTTCTTGGTAGGTCCATCGGAGCGTACAAAGAAGGTTTGGAATAAGTGCCTCGAGGCTCTCGAGGAGGAGCGTGCCAATGGTGGCGTTCGCTCACTTGATAATAAGACAGTTTCTACAATTACATCGCACGGCGCAGGTTACATCGACCGCGAGAATGAGCTTATCGTAGGTTTGCAGACCGACGAGTTGCTCAAGCGTGCAATCAAGCCTTTCGGTGGTATCAATGTTGTAGCTCGTGCTTGCAAGGAGCAGGGCGTAGATGTTGATGAGAAGGTAAAGGATATCTTCACTCACTACCGCAAGACTCACAACGATGGTGTATTCGATGTTTACACCGAGGAGATTCGTACATTCCGTTCGTTGGGCTTCCTCACCGGTCTGCCAGACAACTACGCGCGTGGTCGTATAATTGGTGACTACCGTCGTTTGGCTCTCTATGGTACAGCTCGTTTGATCGAGGCTAAGAAGGAGGATTTGAAGTCTCTCCTCTCGCCTATGACCGACGCTACAATCCGTCTTCGCGAGGAGGTAGCAGACCAGATCAAGGCGTTGAAGGATATTCAGACCTTGGGTGAGATGTACGGCTTGGACTTGAGCCGCCCTGCAACAACCGCACAGGAGGCTGTTCAGTGGGTTTACATGGCGTACCTCGCTGCAGTTAAGGAGCAGGATGGTGCTGCTATGTCGCTCGGTAATGTTTCGTCGTTCCTCGACATCTATATTCAGTATGACCTCGACAAGGGCAACATCACTGAGGAGTTCGCACAGGAGTTGATCGACCAGTTCGTAATCAAGTTGCGTATGGTTCGCCACCTCCGTATGCAGTCGTACAACGACATCTTCGCAGGTGACCCAACTTGGATTACCGAGGCTATCGGTGGTCGTTTCAACGACGGTCGTACCAAGGTTACCAAGACTTCGTTCCGTTTCTTGCAGACTCTCTACAACCTCGGCCCATCGCCGGAGCCAAATATGACTGTGCTCTGGAGCCCAGAGTTGCCTGAGGGATTCAAGGAGTTCTGTGCAAAGGTTTCGATCGACACTTCGTCTATCCAGTACGAGAATGACGACTTGATGCGTGAGGTTCGTTTCTGCGACGACTACGGTATCGCTTGCTGCGTATCGTACCAGGCTATCGGTAAGCAGATTCAGTTCTTCGGTGCGCGTTGCAACCTTGCTAAGGCGTTGTTGCTCGCAATCAACGGCGGTCGTTGCGAGATCACAGGTACACAGATGGTTAAGGGTATCCCTACTTTGATGGGTGATATGCTCAACTACGAGGAGGTACTCTCGAACTATAAGAAGGTATTGTCGGAGATTGCTCGCGTCTACAACGATGCGATGAACATCATCCACTTCATGCACGATAAGTATTACTACGAGAAGGCACAGATGGCACTCATCGACACCAACCCGCGCATCAACCTTGCGTATGGTGTTGCAGGTTTGTCAATCGTACTCGACTCGTTGTCGGCAATTAAGTATGGTAAGGTAACCGTTAAGCGTAACGAGATGGGCTTGACCGAGTCGTTCGAGATTGAGAAGGAGTTCCCAATGTTCGGTAACAACGATGACCGTGTTGACCACCTCGGCGTTGACCTCGTATACTTCTTCAATGAGGAGTTGAAGAAGCACCCTATCTACAAGGGCGCACAGCCAACATTGTCGCTCTTGACCATCACTTCGAATGTGATGTATGGTAAGAAGACAGGTGCTACACCTGACGGTCGTGAGAAGGGTATCGCATTCGCACCGGGTGCAAACCCAATGCACGGACGCGATAAGTGTGGTGCAGTTGCATCGCTCTCGTCGGTTGCTAAGTTGCGTTACCGCGACTCGCAGGACGGTATCTCGAACACCTTCTCGATTGTTCCTAAGTCGCTTGGTGTTGATGAGCCAACCCGCGTAGAGAACCTCGTTACAATGATGGACGGTTACTTCACTAAGGGAGCACACCACCTCAATGTAAATGTTTTGAACCGTGAGATGTTGATGGATGCAATGGAGCACCCTGAGAAGTACCCACAGCTCACAATCCGTGTTTCGGGTTATGCGGTTAACTTCACCAAGTTGAGCCGTGAGCACCAGTTGGAGGTTATCTCGCGTTCGTTCCACGAGAGAATGTAATTTATAATAAGTGGCGTTAGCGGCGTTAGGGTCGTTAGCGGATATTAAAGGTTGTTAGGGGTTATTAGTATTTTTCGCTAATCACCCCTAATTTCCCTTAATAACCCCTATTAAATTTTGATTTTATGAAGATAAATGTTCACTCATACGAGTCGCTCGGAACATTCGATGGTCCTGGTTTGCGATTAGTAGTATTTTTGCAGGGTTGCAACTTCCGTTGCCTCTACTGCGCTAACCCCGACACCATAGACCTCAAGGGCGAGTCGAAGGCGACCGACCTTCAGCACATTGTCGATATGGCGGTGAGCGAGAAGCCTTTCTTTGGCAAGCGCGGCGGTGTAACCTTCAGCGGTGGCGAGCCTACAGTTCAGGCTGAGGCGTTGATTCCGCTCGTTAAGCGATTGAAGGAGCAGGGCATACATGTCTGCATCGACACCAACGGCTCAATCTGGAATGAGCATGTCGAGGAGCTTCTCTCGTTAGTAGATTTGGTGTTACTCGATGTGAAGGAGCACAATGCAGCACAGCACCTCCTCCTCACCGAGCGCAGCAACGAGCAGACCTTGCGCACGGCAGAGTGGCTCGAGGCTAACAACAAACCATTCTGGATGCGTTATGTGTTGGTACCGGGTTATAGTGACCGCGAGGCCGATATTCGCGCCCTCGGAGAACATTTCGGCAACTTCAAAATGGTAGAGCGCGTCGAAATTCTTCCATACCATACCCTTGGTGTTCACAAGTACGAGGCTATGGGACAAGAGTACAAACTCAAGGGCGTGAAGGAGAATACGGCTGAGCAACTCGACGCAGCTCGCAAACTCTTTGAGGAATACTTCAAGTGTGTATTTGTTAATTAGAAAAGAGGTTGCGATTTTGTAAACTCATCTATTTTACCTATCTTTGTAAAAGATATAACCTAAAAAAAACTATAAATGAAAAAGAATTTACTTCTATTGGTTGCATTTGCAGCGGCTCTTTCGGGCTGTACATGCAAGTCTGTCGAGACATTTAAGGAGGCAGCCGATCCGGTTGCTATTTGCGAGAAGGCTCAGAGCGCGTGGGGCGAAGTTAAAGGCGGATTGAATGCCGCTTGGGGCACTCCCGACTTGGTATATTCGCGCAGCTTGGTTCCACAGAACCTCACCGACAGCTACACCGCTACTGCTTGGCGTGGCGAGAAGGTTTCGGCTCAGGTTTTGGTCTGGACAAACA
>JAFZDR010000016.1 GCA_017561105.1 Alistipes sp.
GTGCAAACTTTTGTCCACGGTTCGCTCTTTCCTTTATAAGGTGCTGTCATTGTAAGCAAATGTCTAATTGTAACTTTAAATATTGTTTGTTCTCCTCTTTTAGGAATATAAGTATGCATAGTCGAGAAGAGCTCGTTCAGACGCTCTGCCACCTTGCGGGTGATATAGCCCGAAATCTTCTTCACATTGCTGTCGCTCTGCAAGTACGAACGCGACACATTCAACGGAATATCCGGCGAGTCGATAACGCCGTGCAAGAGCGTCAAGTATTCAGGAACGATGCCCTGCACCTCATCGGTTACGAATACCTGGTTGCAGTAGAGCTGAATCTTGTTCTTCTGAATCTCGAAGTTGTTGTGGATGCGAGGGAAGTACAAAATACCTGTGAGGTGGAACGGGTAGTCGATATTCAAATGGATAGAGAACAACGGCTCCTCGCTCATAGGGTAGAGTGCCTGGTAGAACTGCTTGTACTGCTCCTCGGTGATATCCGCAGGCTTGCGAGTCCACAATGGCTCGGTGTCGTTGATGTGGTTATCCTTCTCGGTATCGACATACTTGCCATCCTTCCACTCCTTTACCTTACCAAAAATGATCGGTACAGGTAGGAAGCGGCAATACTTGTTGAGCAACTCGCCAACCTTCGACGCCTCGGCGTACTCCTTGCACTCCTCCGAGAGGTGCAAAACGATGGTTGTACCGCGCTCGCGCTTCTCCGCAAGCTCCTCCATAGCATACTCAGGCGAGCCGTCGCATGTCCAATGCACCGAAGGCTTCGACTCGTCATACGACTGAGTGAAGATCTCTACCTTGTCCGACACCATAAATGCCGAGTAAAATCCCAAGCCGAAGTGGCCGATGATAGCCTGATTCTGGTACTTTGCGAGAAACTCCTCAGCACCCGAGAAGGCAATCTGGTTGATGTAGCGATCAACCTCCTCGGCCGACATGCCGATACCGTTGTCGGTTACGGTGAGAGTGCGAGCCTCGCTATCTACAGCAATACGCACTGCCAATTCGCCTGTTTCGCCTGCAAATACGCCGGTTGATGCGAGTGTACGCAACTTCTGCGTTGCATCCACTGCGTTCGATACCAACTCACGCAAGAAAATCTCGTGGTCCGAGTATAAGAACTTCTTGATTACGGGGAATATATTTTCGGTTGTTACCCCAATTTTTCCGTTTTTCATAGTTGTATAGTTTTGTTATTAGTTATTTTCGCTTTGAAACATAATTACTCAAACCTTGTGCCATACCTTATTTTATATATAAATCTGCCATTTTGACATAAAAAGAGTGGCAGAGCCCAGATTGACACTGCCACTATTAAGAGAATAACTCTGCTTCAGCCTATAAGAAACCCTCGGCAACAAGCCACTCACGCACCTTCACCCAATCTACATATGGGCGTGAGGTGGTCATCGAGTGAATAAGTGGCACACCCAAGGCGCTGTCGTCGATATATACATCGGCATGTACCTTTGGCGACTTTGTCCACTTCTTCTGAGAAGGGTTTGTATTTACGGCATAGAGCGGAATATCGTTCTGCTTGAACCACTCGATAGCCTCTTTCTCGAGCTTTCCGCTGCGCATTGTGTAGAGAATAAGCTTGTGGCCCTGTTCTGCCAACTCGCGCAACACGGGTACGGCTCCGATATCTTGTCCCAAATATGGGTACTCGTGCGTTACACAAGTGCCGTCAAAATCGACTGCTATGCATAATCCGGTATAAGACATAATCTGCAGTTTGTTATGAGTTAGTCAAGAATACCCAACTTCTTCAAGAGCTTGCGCCAACCGTGGTCGTTCTTTGTAGGACCCGAAGTGTACTGATAGCGGTAGCTATAGCCGTATGACTGGCGATCCTCGCTCGAGCCGTTGAGGATAATACACATGTTCTTCAACTTCTTCTCGGTGTGCAAAGCGTTGATATCCGGAATCTGCTGACGCTCCAACATACCCTCACGCACCACATAGATACTCAAGTCGGCAACACGGCTTGCAATCATTGCATCGGCAATTACCAAAGCAGGTACGCTGTCGATGATGATATAGTCGTAGTGGTTGCGGCACTCATCAATGAGGGCATCCAAGCGTGGCGACATCAACAACTCGGCAGGGTTTGGCGGCTGCAAACCTGCGTAGATAAAGTCGAAGTTCTCGTGCAAACCACTCTTAGTGATAATATCCTTGATGTTGCAATCCTGCGAGCTGAGATACTTGGTTACACCGTTCGGGTTGCTACGCTGACCCATATGCTTCGACAATGTACGACGACGAAGGTCGAGGTCGATCATCAACACCTTGTTGCCTGAGAATGCGAGGGTCATACCGAGGTTCATCGAAACGAAGGTCTTACCCGCGTGTGCATTCGACGATGTTGTGAGGATAACCTGCTGCTTAGCACCTCCCGACATGAAGCTCATATTGGTACGGAGAATCTTGAATGCCTCCGAAACCTTGTCGCGACCGCTCTCGCGTACTGCGATATTGCGGTTGAGGTGTCCCTCGTAAGTCGGAATATCGCCGAGATATGGCACTGTACAGAACTTTGTAATATCATGCTTGCCCTGAACCTTAGTGTTGGTGATGATAAGGAGGTAGATAAGACCTAATGGCAAACCAAATCCGAGAATCAACATTGCCAACATTACGAGTATCTTGTTTGGTGATACAGGGTGTGGGCTTCCGAATGCATAATCTACGATGCGGGCAGGACGCTCTGTAATAGCCAACGAGATGGCATTCTCCTCGCTCTTGGTCAAGAGGTAGAGGTACAACTCCTCCTTGATCTTCTGCTGACGAGCAATCGAGAGGAACTCCTGCTCCTGCTTTGGTACAGCACCAATCATATTGTTAATCTTGCGCTCCTCGCGCTCCAAGTTCTCCAACTTAATCTCCAAAGCCTTGATGTGCGATGCGAGCGATGCAAGAATTGCATTCTTAGTCGAAGAGATATTGAGATCCAACTGCTGTACAAGTGGGTTGTTGTAGCTGTCGTTGCCCAACTTGTTGCGGTGAAGAATCAACTCGTTGTAGTCGGAAATCTGCGTAAAGAGTGCGGTGTTGCTGTTGCCCTCGAATGTTGTCGCAGGGATGATGTTTGCATCGGTTGCGTTGTTGCTCAAGTAGTCGCGGATAAACTTCGACATAGCAATCTGATTGCTTGTTGCTGCAATCTCCTGCTCGTAGCGAATTACACCCTCGGTACGACGAGTAGCTTCGGTCTGAATATCGACAATATTATTCTTATCTTTGAAGCTCTTGATATCGCCATCAATCGAGTGCAACTCCTCGCCGATAATCTGCAAACGCTCGGTGATGAACTTAGCTGTAGCCTCGGCAACAATCTGCTTGTCGATTACTGCGTCGTCGTTGTATACATCGAGCAAAGTGTTGAGCACATCGTCTGCACGCTGAGGAACAACATCATTGAGCGAGAGATTGATGATAGAGGACATCTTGCTCGCTACGGCCATCTGCACCTTGTTGCGGTAGGCTGTTGCAACAGACTCTACGCTGCCCTTGAGTGCGCGAACCTCCTTGCCTACATACTCAGGGTTGAAGTAGATTGTAGGCTGGACAATAATCTGACCTATCGGGAGATTGATAACCTCGCCAAACTTTGCAGTTGCGGTGAACTCCTTGTCGCTCTTAACCTTTGCCTTCTCAGACGGCTTGCGAGCGCAAGAGAATTCCGAAATAACCACGCCATCCTCGCTTAAGAGTGCATTGAAGGCGCAAGTCTTTCCGCCCAAGTCGTCGATGTATGTGACATCGATAGGCGAGTTCTTGTAGAGCGTAACTGAACGCAAACCCGACTTTGTGCTGTAGCTGCGAGTGAGGTCAAGACGCTTTACAACCTCCAACATAAGACGGCGGGCCTGCAAAACATAGAGCTCGTTGTCTACGCTACGACGGGTCGAGATACCTGCGATGTCGGCAAATGCCGAAAGCTCACTTGCTGCACCACCACGGCGGGCATCCTTAATCAAAACTGTAGCCTCGCGGTGATATACGGGCGAAGTTGAGAGCAAATAGTAGGCTCCAAGGCAGAAGAAGAGTCCTAAAGAGATGACAAACCAATACCATCTTCTCAACGATTTGCCTAACAATTCGCGTACTGATACTGTTCGCTGAAAGAGTTCGCTTTCAGGACGAGTTGTGTTATTTTGTGTCATGTTATTCTACTATGGTTTAGCAAAATTGATAATTGTGAGCACCAATGATGTTGCTGTAATAAGGGTGCTTACAATCGAGAGCCAGAATGTTCTGTTCTGGTTAATCTCGGCTGTAGCCGCCTTATACTTATTTGGCTGAACATAGATAACATCGCCCTGCTGCAAGTAGAATGCAGGCGACGACATCTGGTTGCCCTCGAGGAAGTTCAACTCGAACACCTCGTGGCTCTTTCCGTCTGCATTGCGGCGGATAACGGCAACATTGGCACGATTACCAAAGATTGTCATATCGCCGGCCATTGCGAGGGCCTCCAACACGGTAATCTTGTCGCGTGTGATATCGAACTGCCCCGGGTGATTTACCTCGCCGAGTACAAAGATCTTCATGTCGGCGAACTGGATATTGACGATCGCATCGCTGATGTAGCCTCCGTCGATAATCTTCTTTGCAATCTCGTTAGAAAGTTCCTCGCGAGTCTTGCCGTTACAAGCAATCTTGCCGATTATCGGAAGCTCGAGCATTCCCTCTCCGTCAACAGTGCGAACCTGTACCGACTGCAAGCCGTTTGCGCTGCTTGCTCCGATAGGGTTGCTGAGCAACGAGTTGAAAGATGATGAAGAGTTAAACGGTGCAGCCAACTCAGGGTTTTGGCTCGATACGACAACGGTAAGACGGTCGTGTGGCTTAATGCGAATCTGTCCGTCGGCAACTACGCTCTTGATGATCTCGTCGCTGTTGAACTCGTAAACGATTCGCTTAGATGCATTGCAGCCGGCTAATAGCGAAGCTACAATCACAATCATAAGGGTTTTTAAAGTTGTTTTCATTATAGTTTTGTTGTTCGTTTGTTCAAAATAAAACGCTTGTAGAGCGGTGCACCGCCTAATCTTTGCAAAAATAATACATATTATTGTAAAAAACAACAGTTGTCGTAGTTTGGGGCGCGAAATTTGCTCGTTTCGCCGATTTTTTATATTTTTGAACTCCGATAATTTTACAAAAAGAGAATTTAGCTATGCAACACGCAGTTTGGAGTTATGATGCTGTCTTGTATGAAATGAATGTTCGCCAACTAACCAAGGAGGGTACATTTGTTGCAGCAATGCGACATTTGCAACATCTTAAGGATATGGGCGTCGATGCCGTTTGGTTGATGCCGATATACCCTATAGGCAAGGCGGAGCGCAAAGGCTCGTTAGGCTCATATTACTCCATTTCGGACTACTGCGCAGTCAATCCGGAGTTTGGCTCGATGGCCGATTTGGACGCCTTTGTTGCCGAGGCTCACCGCCTTGGAATTAAGGTTATTCTGGATTGGGTTGCAAATCATACGGCGCGTGATGCTAAATGGTTGAGAGAAAAGCCGATGAATTGGTATGAGCGCGATGAACAAGGTGTGGCTAAAGTGCCTTGGGATTGGAGCGATACGGCTAAATTAAACTATGCCGAAAAGAGCGTTTGGCAGGGGCAGATTGATGCTATGAAATTCTGGGTGCAGGAGCACGCTGTTGACGGCTTTCGCTGTGATATGGCAATGCTTGTTCCGTTGGAGTTTTGGCAGGAGGCGCGCCGAGAGTTGCAAAGCGTAAAATCGGATATTTTTATGCTTGCCGAGGCTGAGGGTGCAGAGTTCTTCGATAACGCCTTCGATGCCTGCTATGGCTGGGAGTTACACCACTCGATGGTCGATGTTGCGCAGGGCAAATCGCGCGTTTGGGCTCTTCGTGACAGGATATATTCGTTGCTGAATAACAATCCGACAACTTCGATGCATATGTCGTTTACCTCAAACCATGACGAAAATTCGTGGAGTGATAGCGAACAATCGCGTTTTGGCGATGCGCTTGAGGCGATGACTGCATTGACCTTTGTGCTGCCTAAGTCGTTGCCGCTTATCTATACGGGTCAGGAGATAGGTTATGACCACTCGTTTGCCTTCTTCGATAAGGATGCTATGCCTGAATTTGTGCCTAACAAGGCTACAGAACGATATCGTCGCCTTTGCGCAATGAAACACTCGTTCGGTGCTTTGCGCTCGGCGGATCAGGGTGGCTTGTTTGTGGAGATAAATACTAATGCATCAGACTGCTTGTTGGCGTTTGTTCGTGAGAATGAGCAGGGTAGAGTGGTCTATATTGCTAACCTCTCGCCATACAAAATCTTTGCCGATTTCCATACGGGCATATATGCCGGCGAGTACGAAGAGGTGCTGACAGATGAAAAAACAACCCTTTACGAGCATACTTGGGGCGATATGGAGCCTTGGTCTTTCCGTTTATTGACTCAAAAAATCTAAAATCGGGATAAAAAAGGGGCGAATTCTTATAATTTTAATAAATTATAACTATCTTTGCGCCTAGTAAAATAAAAATCCGATTTTAGAGATGAAAATAGCTCTTGCACAACTTAATTACACAATAGGCGATATCGCAGGTAATACCGCTAAAATCATCATTGCGGTAGAGCGAGCAAAAAACGAGGGTGCCGATGTGGTACTCTTCTGCGAGCAGGCATTGAACGGATCGCCTGCTTTCGACCTTCTCCGTAAAACAACATTTATCGAACTCTGCGACGAGGCTCTCGACGAGATCGCTTCGTATTGCAACGGCATCACCGCTATTGTAGGTGCTCCCGTACTTATGAGCAACGGAACACAGAGTGCAGCCGTGGTTATCGAGAATGGTCGCGTCCGCCGATATATCACCAAGGCAAATATTACTGCTCGTCGCGAAATGGGCTTCTTGAGCAGTGGTGAGGGTACAAAGGTTGTTCGTATTGCGGGCGAGAAGGTCGCTATCGTTGTGGGTGATGATTTAAGCCATTTGAAGGATATGGATGGCGATGTGGAGATGATCTTCAGCGTCAACGCACGCCGCTATGGTAAGGGTTTGATGTCGTACCGCTACGAAACAATGCACCGCATTGCATTTGTCGAGTCGAAGACGCTGGTTATGATAAACAATGTGGGCGGTTCGGGCGAAATTGTTTACGATGGTACATCTGCAGTCTTTAACAATAAGGGCGAGTTGGTGTTGCTGATGAAGAGCTTTGAAGAGGATTTTGCAATTTACGACACCGAAGCCGACAATAAGCCATGCGATATCCCGCAGGAGTTGTATCGTCATGAGCGTACCGGCTATCTCTATAACGCTGCCGTTATGGGTTTGCGTGACTACTTCCATAAAAACGGCTACAATAAGGCTTGCGTAGGTTTGTCGGGTGGTATCGACTCGGCGGTTGTAACCTGTATTGCGGTTGAGGCGCTCGGCAAGGAGAATGTGCGAGTTTTGATGATGCCTTCGCAGTTCTCGACCGACCATTCGGTGAGTGATGCAACCGAGTTTGCCGAGAGATTGGGTATTGAGTATAGCGTATTGCCAATCTCGGAGGCTTATACCTCTATCGTAAATACTCTTAAGCCTGCAATCGGCGGTCATGCCTTCGATGTTACCGAGGAGAATATCCAGGCTCGTTTGCGTACCATTATGTTGATGGCATTGCAGAATAAGAAGGGCAATATCGTGTTGAACTGCTCGAACAAGAGCGAGAATGCGCTCGGAATGTGTACCCTTTATGGCGACACCGCAGGCGCGTTCAGTGTTACGGGCGACCTCTATAAGACCGAGATGTACGACTTGGCTCGCCACATCAACAAGATAAAGGGCGATGTTATTCCTGAGAACATCTTGGAGAAGGAGCCTTCGAGCGAGTTGCATCCGGGACAGAAGGATAGTGATGTCTTGCCACCATACAATGTTGTCGATGCTATTTTGCAGCGAATGATCGAGCAGGGCCAGCATCGCGAGGAGATTATCAACGCAGGCTTTGATGCTGAAGTTGTCGAGAATATCCACTCTATGGTGATGCAGAACGAGAAGAAGCGCTACCAGTATCCGCCGGTGTTGCGTCTGTCGGCATGTGCATTTGGCCATGAGCGTCTGATGCCGTTGATTAACAAATACGGAGATTAACCATTTCTCGTTGTGAAACAGCCTGAGCAAATAGAGCATAAGGGTGTAGTTCTCGCCATTGAGGGGGAACTTGTGCGAGTTGTTATCGAGGTGAGCGAGGCTTGTGGTGGATGCTCGGCGCGTAAATCGTGCGCTATGGGTCAAACCACAAAACGCGAAATCGAAGTCCGCACCGCAGATGCATCGAGCTACTCGGTGGGCGAACTTGTCAAGGTTGGAGCAAAGCAATCGCTTGGCATTATGGCTCTCCTCTTGTGCTATGTTATGCCGCTTGTGGTTTTGGTTGCATCATTGGCTGTTGCTGTTACTGCGGGTATCTCCGAGGGCATTTCGGCTCTTATCTCTTTAGGCGTTACGGCTCTCTACTATGCGCTACTTGCGCTGTTGAAGAATAAAATCTCGAAAAAGATTACTTTTACTGTTAACAAAATATGAATACTCTGATTTTTACGATTCTGACACTTTGTGCTATTGGTGTTGTGGCGGCAGTGATCCTCTACTTCGTGGCACAGAAGTTTAAGGTTGAGGAGGATCCTCGCATCGACGATGTCGAGAAGATGCTCCCCGGAGCAAATTGCGGTGGTTGCGGTTTTCCCGGCTGTCGCGGATTGGCTTGTGCTTTGGTTGAGCAGGACGATATCTCGTCGCTCTACTGCTCGGTTGGCGGTGCCGACTGTATGAAGGCTGTAGCCGACTATCTCGGTAAGGCTGCTCCAACAAAGGAGCCTCAGGTGGCAACCGTGCGTTGCGGTGGTACTTGCGAGAAGCGACCTCGTACATCGACCTATGCGGGTACTCGCTCGTGTGCTATTGCATCGTCGGTCTATGTGGGCGAAACAAACTGTGCGTATGGCTGTCTTGGTTATGGCGACTGCGTTGTGGCGTGTGCGTTCGATGCAATTCACATCAACCCCGAAACGGGCTTGGCTGAGGTTGATGCCGACAAGTGTACCGCTTGTGGCGCTTGCGTAGCAGCATGTCCGAAGGGCGTTATCGAGTTGCGCAAGAAGTGGCCTAAGAATCGTGCAATCTATGTATCGTGCGTATCTAAGGATAAGGGCCCTGCAACCATGAAGGCTTGTAAGGCGGGATGTATCGGTTGCGGCAAGTGCTCGAAGGTTTGCGAGTTTGGAGCTATCACCATCGAGAACAACTTGGCATTTATCGATTCGACAAAGTGCCGCTTGTGCCGTAAGTGCGTAGCTGAGTGTCCTACAGGTGCAATCAAGATGATTGGCCTTGCACCACTCCCTCCAAAA
>JAFZDR010000131.1 GCA_017561105.1 Alistipes sp.
ACGCTCAGAGCAAGGAGCAGGAGTTGCAGAAGCGCGCAGCTTCGTTCCAGACTTCAGCACAGAAGGAGGGTAAAGAGTTGGAGGAGGAGAGCATCGTTTTCCAGAATCGTATGAACGACCTCTTGATGCGTGCTATCCAGGAGCTCAATGCAGACAAGCAGTATAAGATGATCGTGCAGTCGTCGGCATTGCTCGACGCTGACGAGTCGCTCAACCTCACCGAGAAGGTTCTCGCAAAGGTTAACGAGTTGTACGCTGCTGAGGCAAAGGAGAACAAGAAGAAGTAGGAGCATAGCTCATTTTAAGACGCAAACAGGGTAGTCGCTATGGGATTCATTCCGTTCACATTTATTGACCTGCTCGATATATTGTTGGTTGCAGGGTTGCTCTTCATCCTTTACAAAGCGATGAAAGGCACCAATGCTCCATACATTATGGTGGGAATTGTAATTGTATATTTCAGTTGGGTAATCGTGCGAGCACTCAATATGGAGCTCTTATCGACAATCCTCGGACAGATTATCAGCGTGGGAGTTATCGCCCTGCTTGTAATCTTCCAGCCCGAATTGCGTCGTTTCCTCTTTACCATCGGAATGCGACAGAAGGAGTTGGACTTCCTGACTCGTTTCTTCTCACCCAACCGCAAACATAGCAATACAAGCACATCGCCAATCGTTTCGGCTTGTATAGATATGAGCGAGAACAAGGTGGGTGCATTGATTGTTTTCCGTCGTAAAGACGATTTGCAGTTTGTCATCGAGGGCGGTATTGCACTCGATGCCAACATCACAATGTCGCTTATCAAGAATATCTTCTTCAAGAATGCACCTCTGCACGACGGTGCTGTCATCATCGACAACAACCGCATCGTTGCCGCAAAGTGCATCTTGCCTGTTACACAGAGCAATGTACCAAAGAGCTACGGTACTCGCCACCGCGCAGCTATAGGCTTGAGCGAGATGACAGATGCTGTAGTATTGGTTGTTTCGGAGGAGACCGGAGCAATAAGCATTGTCAAGGGTGGCAAGGTAAAGTCGAAGATTGATCCTCAGAGATTGAATTCGTTGCTAAAGCAGGCTCTCGAGGAGCAGGAGGAGAGTAGCGCAAACAGTGTTGAATAAGTTTTTACCTTATATTTTTATGAAAAAGGGATTCGACAACGAGAAATATCTCAAAATACAGTCGGAGCATATCAAGAAGCGCATTGCTCAATTTGGCGATAAGCTCTACTTGGAGTTTGGTGGCAAGCTGTTTGACGACCACCACGCAAGTCGCGTATTGCCGGGCTTCCAGCCTGACAGTAAGTTGCAGATGCTCCTGCAGTTGAAGGACGAAGCGGAGATGATTCTTGTAATCAGCGCATTGGATATCGAGAAGAATAAGATGCGTGGCGACCTCGGTATCACCTACAATGAGGATGTATTGCGTTTGAAGGGCGTATTCGAGGGATTGGGATTGTGCGTGAGTGGAGTAGTTATCACCCACTACAACGGCCAATCGAGCGCAGATGCCTACCGCAAACGCCTTGAGCGACAGGGTATCAAGGTATATTACCACTACACCATCGATGGTTATCCGCACAATGTGGCACTTATCGACTCTGAAGAGGGATTTGGCAAGAACGACTATGTCGAGACCTCGCGTCCACTCGTATTCGTAACGGCTCCCGGTCCAGGTAGTGGTAAGATGGCAGTATGCTTGAGCCAGCTCTACCACGAAAACAAGCGCAACATCAAGGCGGGATATGCTAAGTTCGAGACCTTCCCTGTGTGGAACTTACCTCTCAAGCACCCCATAAATATCGCTTACGAGGCTGCTACGGCAGATTTGAACGATGTCAATATGATTGACCCGTTCCACCTCGAGGCGTACGGAACTGTAGCATCGAACTACAATCGCGACATCGAGATTTTCCCTGTATTGAACGCAATCTTCGAAAGCATCTACGGCGAGAGCCCGTATAAGTCGCCTACCGATATGGGTGTCAATATGTTGGGTTTCTGCATCAGCGACGAGGAGGTATGCGCAAATGCCGCCATGAACGAGGTTATCCGTCGTTACTACGACGCACTCTGCAACCTTGCAAAGAAGGGCGATAATGAGCACGAGGTAAACAAGCTCTCGCTCATTATGAAGCAGGCAAAGCTCACCACCGACTATCGCAAGACAACCGTTGCTGCCACCGAGCGCAAGGAGCGCGATGGTGTACCTTGCTCGGCTATCGAGTTGCAAGACGGAACAATCATTACAGCGCGTACAAGTCCGCTTTTGGGCCCGAGTGCTGCGCTTTTGCTCAATGCAGCCAAGCATTTGGCTAATATCCCTCACGATGTAAAGTTGATACCCGAGCAGATGATTGAGCCTATACAGAAGACAAAAGTGGGATTGTTGCACGGCGTAAATCCGCGCCTTCACACCGACGAGGTTTTGGTTGCACTCTCGATGTTGAGTATCACCGACGATAACTGCCGCAAGGCTCTCGATCAGCTCCCTAAACTTGACGGCTGCCAGGTACACAGCACCGTAATGTTGAGCGAGGTTGACCGCAAGATATTCAAGAAGTTGGGAATCGGCCTGACATGCGATCCTGTAGAGAAAGAGTAAACCTATATTAACGAAATAGAAAAATCCCCGAGCGATTTGCTCGGGGATTTTTATTACTTGTTGATCCAAGTCAATTTACGCCACAACGACTCGAATGGTCCGTGCGAATGGCTCTTCAACCACCAGCGGCAGAAGATATACTGCAAAGCGATGCATGCCACACCCATCAAAAGGCTTACTGTATGTCCGCAATACTGATACAGACCAAGGCCCCAATGGTAGAATACGAAACCACCTATAATAGATTGTGAGAGGTAGTTTGTGAGGCTCATCTTGCCATACGGAGCAATCTTTATAAGGAAGTTACGCGCTGAGGTGCGATAGAACAACAACACTACGCCCGACACGATGATAAACATCATGGCGAGGTTGCGCCACATCTTCAACATCACCTCCAAGCTTGCGCTAACGCACTTTACATCGACCATCTCAGGAACGGTGTAGTAGAGTGGTAATATCACCGCGAAAGCGCACAACGAGATAATAAGTAATCTCTTCCAGATCTGCACATTGTTGCCCTCATCGTAGAACAAACGCTTGCGGCCGATTACAATACCGAGCAAGAAGAGGAAGATGGTCTGTGTCATTCGTCCGTGCTCGATAGCCCAAGTGAAGTTTACAGGGAAGCCATTCTTGATGCCCATAATCGCAACATCGAGCCACGATCCCTGCGACTGCGCAGGCAGAATACCCTTGAACAACTCGTTTGAACCGAGGTTGAGCGATGTTGTAGTAGGATCGATAAGACCCTTTACGATGTAGAATACCTCGATAGGCTGCAATGCAAAGAATATGGTTGCAGCGGCCAACACCTTATTATTCGCGCGAATAAACGGAACAATCAACACTCCGCAAACTGCATAAACGGTGAGGATATCGCCGTTGTAGAAGAGCAAATCGAACAATCCGAAGAGCATAAGCAGCACCATACGCCATAAGAAGCGAGGACGGAAGTCTACGCCCTTCTGCGCCTGGTTATCGTGCTGAATAAAGAAACTCAAACCAAAGAGCAACGAGAAGATTGCATACATCTTGCCTGCAAGCAGGAAGAAGATAGTATCCCAAACGCCCTGATTGAGCGTAGCCATAAACTCGCTCGACGGCTCGGGGAACATAAAGAAGTTGAGATGTTCGATAAAGTGAATCAGGATAATACCTCCGATAGCGATACCGCGCAATACATCGGCAACATCTATTCGAGTATTGGGTTTAAGTGATGGAGTATAAGTCATAGAATTGTTGGGTAATAAATGTGTAATGTTAAAAGTTGCATATAACGATTAAGTCAAAGGCAAGCAAAAAGCCGAGAGCAAAGCATACTAAATAGTATGTGAGCATCTCGACTATCGCAGCTCAACGCAGAAATTGGCGTTCTATGCGGCTTTTAATACTCCTCTTCGTTAAAGAAGAAATCCTCCTTTGAAGGGTAGTCAGGCCAGATCTCCTCGATGCTCTCGTAAGCCTCGCCGTCATCCTCAATCTCCTGAAGGTTCTCAATTACCTCGAGTGGTGCACCCGAGCGAGTTGCGTAGTCGATCAACTCGTCCTTAGTTGCTGGCCATGGTGCATCCTCCAATTTCGATGCAAGTTCAAGTGTCCAATACATAATCTTATCTTTTTAATTGTTAGTACATTCTCTCAAAAGCGAGTGCAAAAGTATAAAAAAAATCTGATATCCAAATATTTATTGTCATATTTTTACGGACGCCACAAAACCTCCTCTGCATCAAGTTGTTCCGTAATAGTACGACAAAGGGCATAGAGGTAGTCGGACATACGATTTAGCACTATTAGAAGCGAGTTGCAGATATCGTAATTTTCCGAAGCCTCGATAGCTCGTCGCTCGGCTCTACGGCACACGGTACGGCAGATATGGCAAAGCGATGCGAGCTCGCAACCGCCCGGAATGGTGAAATACTCCACAGGCTTAAGTTCTGCCTGCAGAGCGTCGATACGACCCTCCAGCCAAGCGATATCCTCATCTGTAATTTGTGGCAACTGACACTCACAGTTGCAACCTACGGCCAACAACGAGCAAGTGGTCATCAGCAACGAGCATATCTTGCGACAATCCTCAACATAGGTCTGCAGTTTCTCCTCGCGCATCATTCTATCGGCCAGATAGGCGATATGTGCCTGCAATTCGTCGGCTGTACCATACGCCTCAACTCGCACATCTGTTTTGCGAACGCGCTCACCGCCAATCAACGATGTTCGTCCCTTATCTCCGCCTTTTGTATATAATTTCATAGACGATAGTGTTGTTTCGGTAATCTATTGTTAAAAAAGAGAATATAGGCGCGATTATCCACAGTAGTAGAGCCGTGTCTTTCGACCAACGCCTTGACCTCGTTCTGGCGTTCGCGAGTGGCATAAGGTTGGCAGATAGCGAGCGTCACGCTTTCGAGTTTTGCATCCTCGTATGCCGCAGACAACTTCTCGGTGGGGTAGTCGGCCAAGAGAATCGAGAGATCGCACCCTACATCGTTTATTGCGTAGCTCTTTCCCTCTATGTAGAAGAGCGTATTATGCAACTCTTTTGCTCGTTTCTCGCTCACACCCTCGGCAATAAGGCGGCCGTAAAGGTTTATGCCATTGCCCTCGCATAGCGTCTTCGACATAAGGACCTTGCGCACAAAGCCATATACAAAAGGTGAGTGAACGCGATGCCCCTTTCGGTACTTAATACGAGCAAATCTATTGCCAAGCAACAACAACCTACGACCGAGATTGCGACCACTGATTTTCATAATCTATACTATTTTTTAAGCAAACCTGCCAAGTGTCCTGTCGAAAAGGCAATCTGGAGGTTGTAACCACCCGTATTTGCATCGACATCGAGCACTTCGCCTGCAAAGTACATACCCTTAATCTTCAACGACTCCATGGTATACTCATTCACCTCCGAGCAGCTTACGCCACCTGCAGTAACAACAGCATACTCGAATGGAGCATAGTCCGAAATAGGGAATGACCAACCCTTCAAAACCTTGATAAGTCGCTCGAACTCCTTATCCGACACCTTCGAGATATAAAGGCGCGAATGAACATCCAACTCCTTGCAGATAGGCACTACAAGCGGCTTTGGAACCAAGCGACGCACCAACTCGGCGAAGAAGTCCTCAGGCTGCATCTCGGCAACTTCGCGCTTAATGCGCTCGCGGAGAATCTCATCGGTCAATGCAGGCTTCAAATCGAGTTCGATTTTAACGCTCTTCTCATCGAGCAAGGCATCCACAGCATCGCGGCTCAAACGAAGGATTACAGCACCCTCCAAACCGCGATCCGAGAACGACATCTCGCCAAACTCCTCGCGCACCAACTCGCCGTCGATAACCAATCGCGCATTGATATTCTTGAGCCATACATTGTTTATGTACTCCATCTGCGGGTGGTTAGACTTAAGCGGTGTGAGCGATGGACGAACATCCTCGATCTTGTGGCCTACACGATCGGCAAAGGCATAACCATCGCCCGTAGATCCTGTACCCGGATAAGATACACCACCCGTAGCGATAATCACATTCTCGACCTCGATTTTACGCTGATAGCCACGCTTGTTCATATACTTCAAGCCGTAGACCTTGCCATCCGAAACCAAAATCTCGGTTACACGGCTATTGCACTGAATATCCACCTCGTAATCGCGGCAGTAGAACTCCAACGCGTTAGCAATATCGGCAGCCTTGCCACTCGCCGGGAATACACGCTCACCTCGCTCGGTAACGAGTTTTACGCCCATACGCTCGAAGAAGCGCATTGTTGCACGGTTTGTAAACTCCGACATTGCAACATGCAACCACTCGCCATTTGTACGCACATTCTCGGCAAACTCCTCAACCGGACGGGCATTAGTCAAGTTACAACGACCCTTACCCGTAATACGGATCTTTCGCGCAGGCTTCTCCATCTTCTCGAGCAAAAGCACCTTCTTGCCCGTACGCGCAGCCGTTCCTGCTGCCATCAATCCTGCCGCACCACCACCAATAACCACTACATCGTAGTGTGGGTGCGACAACTCCATCTCTAAAATCTCTTCCATTATATATAATCGTTTCTTCTATTTCGACTTAAGTGTTATGGTTGCAGAACCTACGCCCTTACCCGACACCTTCAATACGATATCGCCAGGCTGCTTCAAGGTCTGAACGCCAACCACCAACTCGCCGTTGAACAACTTCATTGTCGGATTAACAAAGACCTCGAGCGAGGTAGGGTCGCCATTGCATACGCCCTTGAACTTGCCCGCACCCGAAACCTTCATAGTGAGCTGATGCTGTGCTGTAGGGCAGAAGTTACCATCCTTATCTACCACACGCACCGCCACAAATGCCATATCCTCGCCATCAGCTACCAAGTGACCACCCAACGAGAATTGCGAAGGGTTCGACGAGTTGAACATATCGCTATAGCTGCGCTCCTCTGCGCCTGTACCGCGATTTGCGCACAACTCGAGGTGATGTGGCTTACCTGCCGTTTTAACAACCTTTTCGCCCACCTTCAAGCCTTGTGCATCGTAAACTACAACCTTTATCTCGCCCGGTTCGTACTTAACCTCGTTCCAACGCAAACGGAAGCGGTCGAGAATATCTACACCCTTGGTCTTGGTGCGCTTACCCTGGCTCTTTCCGTTTACAAAGAGCTCCGCTGTAGGGTAGTTTGTGTAGCAATATACAGGCGTAACCTGGCCTTCACGACCCTCCCAATTCCAATGTGGAAGGAGGTGAATTGTAGGCTGCTTGGTGTTCCACTGCGAACGATAGAGGTAGTAGCGATCCTTTGGAAGACCCGCCAAGTCGATAATACCGAAGTAACTGCTTCGCGACGGCCACTCCTCGTTGTATGGAGAAGGCTCACCAAGATAGTCAAAGCCTGTCCAGA
>JAFZDR010000132.1 GCA_017561105.1 Alistipes sp.
AATGTCGATGAGGGTTACACCTATGACACCATGACAAAGAACGAGAAGGGTGATGTAGTAACAGCCATCGAGGGAATTATTGCCGAGTTGAAGAGCGGAAAGCTCTCGGCCGAGCAGGAGAATATTCGCGTGCGAATGCTCATTCACTTGGTTGGCGACATTCACGCACCTATGCATGCGGGTCGTTTGAGCGACCGAGGTGGCAACAATGTTATGGTGAAATTCTTCGACAAGGAGGTCAAGTTGCACTCTTTGTGGGACACTCCGCTCGTAGAGGCTGCGCACAAATGGAGCTATACCGAGTGGGAGCGACAGCTCAACCACCTCTGCCCTGCCGAGCGCAAGGCCGAGATGGAGAAGGGCTCTCCGAAAGATTGGCTTATCGAGAGCCACGCCATTGCGACCGAGATCTACAAGGTTTCTCCCGAGAAGAGCAAGTTATCATACGATTATATCGCATACTACACACCTGTCATCGAGAAGCGACTCTTGGCGGGCGGTTTGCGATTGGCAAGAATACTAAACGAATTATATAAATAGAGAACAAGATATGGCATTACAATGTGGTATTGTTGGACTTCCAAATGTAGGTAAGTCAACACTTTTCAACTGCTTGTCGAACGCAAAAGCACAGTCGGCAAACTTTCCTTTCTGTACAATCGAACCAAATGTAGGTATCATCACCGTACCAGACGAGCGACTCGTAAAATTGGCCAAGATAGATAACCCTAAGCGCGTTATTCCAACCACTATCGAGATTGTGGATATCGCAGGACTCGTTAAGGGTGCATCGCGCGGTGAAGGTCTTGGAAACAAGTTCCTTGCAAACATTCGCAACACAAACGCTATTATCCATGTTTTGCGCTGCTTCGACAACGACAACATCACCCATGTTGACGGCTCGGTTGATCCGGTTCGCGACAAGGGCATTATCGACACCGAGTTGCAGCTCAAGGACCTTGAGACCGTTGAGAATCGTATCGCAAAGGTTGCTAAGCAGGCTCAGACCGGTGGCGACAAGCTTGCAAAGCGTCAGTACGATATTTTGATGCGTTACAAGGAGGTTTTGGAGCAGGGTTTGTGCGCTCGTACACTCGAGCTTGACAAGGAGGAGCGCAAGGTTGTTAGCGACTTGAACCTCTTGACCGACAAACCTGTACTCTACCTCTGCAATGTGGATGAGGCAAGCGCAGTAACAGGTAACGCTCACACCGAGGCTGTAAAGGCTGCCATTGCTGACGAGAAGGCCGAGATGCTTATCGTTGCTGCAGCTACCGAGGCTGATATCGCCGAACTTGAAACCTACGAGGAGCGTCAGATGTTCTTGGAGGATATGGGTTTGGAGGAGTCGGGCGTAAATCGTTTGATTAAGGCTGCTTATCGTTTGCTCAACCTCGAAACATTCTTCACCACAGGTGCCGATGAGTCGCGTGCTTGGACATACTCGCGTGGAACAAAGGCTCCGCAGGCTGCAGGTGTTATCCACACCGATTTCGAGAAGGGCTTTATCCGCGCCGAGGTTATCAAGTATGCTGATTATGTAGCACTTGGCTCAGAGAAGGCTTGTCGCGACGCAGGAAAGATTGGCATCGAGGGCAAGGAATATGTCGTTGAAGATGGCGATATCATGCATTTCTTGTTCAATGTGTAATCGCATCGAACAAGAAATACGTTAGTATTTGATTCACACCGAAATCCACGCCTCAGGCAGGGACTTGGTTCGCCAAGGCGAAGAATTTCATTCAAAGTGTAGTGTCAGATGTTAAATTCGTAACATTTTTGAGCGATTTATAAATTTTAATTTATACATTTGCAAGATTTTAAGACGCAAACTTATATGATAGCATTATCGACTTACAATCTTTTCTTGGCTGTGATGGCAATCACTGCCCTCTTCGTATTCGTAGCTTTGCACTTTGTAAAGGCGGGTTACGGTTACCTCTACAACCCTAAATATGGCTTCCCATTGCCAAACAAGTTGGCTTGGGTATTGATGGAGGCTCCGGTATTTATCGCAATGTGGGTATTGTGGTATTTGAGCGGCGCAAAGTTCGAGGCTGCGCCAATGGCCCTCTTCTCGATCATCCAGATTCACTACTTCCAGCGTTCGTTCATCTTCCCGATGTTGTTGCGCGGAAATTCGAAGATGCCGGTTTCGATTATGCTTATGGGTGCAACATTCAACACCTTGAATGCTTTGATGCAGGGCGGTTGGTTGTTCTACATCGTTCCAACCTACTACCCTAACTACTACGAGAATTGGTTCTGCAAGCCATATATTTACATCGGTGTAGCTATTTGGTTGTTTGGTTTTATCACCAACCTCCACTCGGACTACATCATCCGTCACCTCCGCAAGCCGGGCGACAAGAAGCACTACATTCCATACGGTGGTATGTTCCGTTTCGTATCGTCGGCAAACTACTTTGGTGAGTTCATGGAGTGGGTAGGCTACGCTATCGCATCGTGGTCGGTTGCAGGAGCAGTATTTGCTTGGTGGACATTCGCTAACCTTGCACCTCGCGCCGGCGACTTGCGCAAGCGCTACGAGGAGGAGTTTGGCGAGGAGTTTACAAAGCTCAACCGCAAGCGAATCATTCCATTTATCTATTAGGACAAAACTAAACACTAAAACAATATGTCAGAGAAGAAGGACCTCAAAGAGTCGAAACTCTTTACCCCTTACAAACTCAACGAGCACATCACTCTTCGCAACCGCACAATTCGTTCGGCTGCGTTCGAGTCTATGGGTAAGGACTTCGGTCCAACCCAGAAATTGAAGGACTACCATGTTAGCGTAGCAAAGGGCGGCGTTGGTATGACTACCCTCGCCTACGCCTCAATCAACCGTAGCGGTGTATCGTTCAACTCACAGTTGTGGTTGCGCGACGAGATCGTACCACAGTTGAAGGATATCACCGATGCTGTACACGCCGAGGGCGCAGCTTGCGGTATTCAGATTGGCCACTGCGGAAATATGACCCACTGGTCAACTGCCGGAAGCTTCCCGGTATCGGCATCGCATGGTTTTAACCTCTACTCGCCAACCTTCCACCGCCGTATGACATACGAGGATATCCGTCAGACTGCAAAGGATTTCGGAAAGGCTGTATTGACTGCTCACGAGGCAGGTTTCGACAGCGTGGAGGTACACGCAGGTCATGGTTACCTCATTTCGCAGTTCCTCTCGCCTTGGACAAACCGTCGTCGCGATGAGTTCGGTGGCTCAACCGAGAACCGTATGCGCTTTATGAAGATGTGTTTGGAGGAGGTTATGGAGGCTGCACTCAAGACCAACACCGCCGTACTCGTTAAGCACAATATGGAGGATGGTTTCAAGAGCGGTATTCAGATTCCAGAGAGCATCGAGATTGCAAAGGAGATCGAGAAGTTCAATGTAAACGGTATCGTCTTGACATCGGGCTTTGTTTCGCGTGCGCCAATGGCGGTTATGCGTGGTCGTATCCCAACAAAGACCATGAGCTACTACATGGGCTGGAACGAGTGGTTGCAGAAGATCGTTGTCGATTTGTTCGGCAAGTGGATGATCAAGGACTACAAGTTCGAGGAGTGCTTCTTCTTGGAGAATGCTAAGAAGTTCCGCGAGGCATTGAAGGGCCCGCTCGTATATGTAGGAGGTCTCGTTTCGCGTGAGGGTATCGAGAAGGTACTCGACGCAGGCTTCGAGATGGTACAGATGGCTCGTTGCTTGATTAACGATCCTGCATTCGTAAACAAGATGAAGGAGGGTGATATCTCTACCCGTTCGGGCTGTGATCACCGCGACTACTGCATCGCTCGTATGTACTCGAAGGATATGCAGTGCTGCCACAACTGCCAGGAGCCTATCCCTGCAAAGGTTTGGAAGGAACTCGCTAAAATCGACTAATGATGCGCAAGGGAGAAGTTGTAAAGGGCTCGAAGTTAGCACTTGTAACAGGTGCATCAACAGGCATTGGCCGTCAGTATTCAGAGCAGTTGGCGGACCTTGGCTACAACCTTATCATCGTTAGCCGTACAGAGGAGGCACTCAATAAGGCAAAGCAGGAGATTGAGGAGAAATATGGCGTAAAGGTTATCGTTAAGGCTATGGATTTGGCTACCAACGATGCTGCAGACGCACTCTTTGGTTGGTGCAAGGAGGAGGGTCATATCGTTGATGTTTTGATCAACAACGCAGGTATGTTCTCGTTCTGCGATATCGCAAACACCCCTGCAGAGCGCATTGTTCGCACAATCACATTGCACGATATCACCAACACATTGCTCTGCCAGCTCTTCGGCAACGATATGGCTGAGCGCGGAGGAGGTTACATCCTCAATATGTCGTCATTCTCGGTATGGATGCCATTCCCCGGTTTGGCACTCTATAGCGCATCGAAGGCTTACTTGAAATCATTCTCGGTGGCCTATGCCAAGGAGATGCGATACAAGAATGTGTGGGTAACAGCTGTTTGTCCTGCAGGTATTGCAACCGATCTCTACGGTTTGACAAAGAAGTGGCAGGGTATCGGCTTGAAGTTGCACGCCCTCTCTACTCCATCGTACTGTGCGCGTCGTGGTTTGCGTTCATTGTGGCGTAAGAAAATCTGCATCGTACCGGATTGGTGGTGCAAGGCATTTATTCCGATTTGCGACCTCTTGCCACGCTTCGCAATCAACTGGTTGCGCAACTTTACAATGAAGTGGCAGAAGTAACAATATGTTACCTATATTTATATACGGCTCCGCAAGGGGCCGTTTTTCGTTGAGCATTTTTGTCGAAAATAAAAATTATTTGCTATATTTGTGCTGTAAACATTAAAGTTTTTTGTTATGGCTTACAATCTTTTGAAGGGCAAGCGAGGCATTATATTCGGCGCATTGAACGAGTTATCAATCGCATGGAAAGTGGCCGAGCGTGCCGTTGAGGAGGGCGCAGAGATCCTTCTCACAAACACTCCCGTATCTATTCGTTTAGGAACTATAAATAGTTTGGCTGAGAAGTGTGGATCGGCTGTTATACCTGCCGATGCAACCTCTGTAGAGGATCTCGAAAACTTGGTAGATAAAGCTCTCGAGCACTTTGGCGGGAAGATAGATTTTGTGCTTCACGCAGTTGGAATGTCGCCAAATGTGCGCAAAAACATCCCTTACGAGGAGAGCAACTACGCGAATATGATAAAGACAATGGATATCTCGGCAATCTCGTTCCACAAGCTTTTGCAGGTGCTCTATAAGAAGGATGCAATGGCTGAGTACGGATCGGTTGTGGCATTGTCGTATCTCGCAGCACAACGCACAGTCGAGGGTTATAACGATATGGCCGATGCAAAGGCTATGTTGGAGAGCATTGCTCGCTCGTTCGGTGCAATATATGGTCGCAAGTGCAAGGTGCGCGTAAATACAGTATCGCAGTCCCCTACCATGACCACTGCAGGACAAGGTATTGCAGGCTTGGAGCACTGGTTCACTATGGCAGATGAACTCTCGCCACTTGGCAACGCCTCGGCAGATGACTGCGCCGATTATGTGGTAACTCTCTTCTCGGACTTCACCCGCAAGGTTACAATGCAGAACCTCTACCACGATGGCGGTTTCTCGCAGATGGCTATCTCTCCGTCGGTACTCCTTGCATACGAAAAGGGCAAAGAGCAATAACAAGCATATATAGCAAAACAGACCTCCTCGCTGTCGGACAAAATTTCATCCACAGGAGGAGGTTATTTTATTGATTACAAGGAAGTTTCCTACATTGTTTCAAACTTATAGATGGTCTTTTCGTGGTAGTGCTCACCCTTATGTAGCATTATCGAAGGGAAATGCGAATTGTTCACCGCATCGACAAAGCCCTGACACTCAATAGCCACACCCGCATAGTTTGCATAGCGACCTCCCGAGATTGTTTCCGGACAGTTTATCGAGAGTTTATTGCCAGTATAGACCATGCAACCCGCCTGTGTAGAGAGGAAGCGTACTACTCTACCACTCTTTTCATCTCTCAACACACCAACCTCCTGCAACTCGCCTTTGCGCCAATCATCGCGCGGGAAGTAGTGGCCGTAACCGCCCTTTTTATCTATCATCTGATACTCTGCCGCGATATCGTCGCCAAATCTGCGCCACGAAGTAAAGTCGAGCGGAGAACCAATAATATCGAGAATTTCACCCGTAGGTATATGGTCGATTGTCAACTCCAACGATTGCGACGAATGGAGCAATAGCTCGTGATCGAGAATATCGCCCGAATTCTCGCCCGAAAGGTTCCAATATGCGTGGTTTGTCAGCATAAACGGCGTAGTGCCGTCGCTATCGGCATCATAGGTAAAAATCAACTCGTTATCCTCGGTCAAGCTATACTTAACCTCGACATCTACTGCGCTCGGATAGTTCTGATCGCCATCGGGAGAGTGAAGCGTAAACACCACGCTATCGCCCTCGATACGCGACTGCCATACAAGGTTTGAATAGCCGCCCGTACCACCGTGAAGATGATTTGCCAAGTTGTTGATTTCGAGCTGATACACCTTGCCTTCAACCTCCAAATGGCCGAGCTTAATTCTATTTGCCACTCGACCTACGGTTTTACCGCATGTTGCAGTATCGCCGATATAATCTTCGCCCTTGGCATAGCCCAACAATACCTCGTCGAGATTGCCGTCTTTATCGGCAAATCGCACGCCACAAATCGAGGCTCCGACATTTGTCAATCGGACCTCCGTACCACATTCGTTTCGCAAAACATATTGTAGAATTTGCTCTCCCGAAGGTGCTGTACCCCAATCTTTCACATCAACCATAGCAGTCTGGTTTTAGAATGTATTACGACGAGTTAGTTTAAAGTCGCACTTTATCTTGCGAAGATCGCGTGTGAGGACCATATCGGCCGCCAACTGCCCCATCTGCTCGAAGTCGGTAGATACGGTTGTCAAGCCACCGAGAATAATCTCGCTAAGATAGGAGTCGTTATAGGAGATTATACCTATATCCTTACCTATCTCCAGGCCCTGCGATTTAGCCATACGCGCTGTTTCAACCAAGCCTAAACCCAGCTGGCCATTCAACAAGAGATAGACATTGCCTCGCTTCATCATATCGGCACTTATCTCGTAGTGGAACTCCACAGGTATATTGTTGTCCGTGCAGAAGCGCTCTACGCCCGCCATAATGAGAGAGCCGTAGAGGCTGGTTGGGAGTATCAACACATTTAGTTTGTCGTACTTTCGCAAATCCGCCAATGCTGCGCTCAACC
>JAFZDR010000017.1 GCA_017561105.1 Alistipes sp.
CGGCTGTGACAATTTCTGTTCCTACTGCGTCGTTCCCTTTGTCCGCGGTCGTGAACGCAGCCGTGATAAGGAAGCGGTACTGGCTGACGTGCGTGGGCTTGCCGCCGACGGCTACAAGGAGCTGACGCTGCTCGGTCAGAATGTCAATTCGTATGCCGACGGCGAGGTAAACTTCCCTAAGCTCTTGGCTAAGGTAGCCGAGATTTCGCCACTCTTGCGCGTGCGTTTTGCAACATCACATCCAAAGGATTTGAGCGACGAGTTGATTTCGACAATGGCGTCGTACAAGAATATCTGCAAGGCGGTACACCTTCCTGCGCAGTCGGGTTCGAATGCCCAGCTCGAGAAGATGAATCGTAAATATACCCGTGAGTGGTACTTGGAGCGTATGGCTGCTATCCGCAAGGCTATGCCTGAGTGTGCAATCACCACCGACCTCATCTCTGGTTTCTGTGGCGAGACCTTGGAGGATCACGAGGCTACCCTATCGCTTATGCGAGAGGTGGGTTATGCTTCAGCCTTTATGTTTAAATACTCGGTACGCCCCGACACTTTCTCGGCCCGTCACTTCGAGGACGATGTTCCCGAGGAGGAGAAGACTCGTCGTTTGAACGAGGTTATAGCACTGCAGAACACCCTTTCACTCGAGGGTAACCGCAAGGATGTAGGCAAGACCTTCGAGGTGTTGGTTGAGGGCCGTTCGAAGCGTAGCGACAAGCAGCTTTGCGGTCGCACATCGCAGAATAAAATGGTTGTATTTGACCGCGTAGAGGGTTTGAAGGCGGGCGATTATGTCGAGGTAGAGATTACCGACTGCTCGTCGGCAACACTCTTTGGTAAGGCAATTTAAGATTGAGATATGAAGATACTGAGAGTTCTTTGTGCACTCCTGGCAGTTGCACTTATCGCTTGCGAGGAGCCCGATTACGGCACCTCAGGAGATATCACCATAGCATCGTTGGGCACACCCGAGGATAACGAGATTTGGTTCGTTACAACCGACGGCAGAGAGTTGCTTTCGCTCGACGAGCGTGCTTTCGATGCTCCTATCGAGGATATAATCTATGGCGATGGCGGCATAAATATCATCCGTTTTGCGGGTCGCGTAACCGCCATTGGCGAGGAGGCTTTCAGCTACTGCCACAACATCTTCAACCTCTCGTTACCTAACAGCATTGTCGAGATTGATGCCCGCGCATTCTTCGACTGCAAGAATATGGAGTGTCTGACCCTTGGCGCAGGCCTCCGCGATTGCGGAACAGATGCGTTCGACGGCTGCTACAACCTCTACTCGTTGCACATCCCGTCTATTCAGAACTGGTGTCGCATAGAGTTTGACTCTAAGTTGGCAAATCCGCTCTACTATGCCGAAACACTCATTATCGGCAACAGCAAAATCAGCGAGCTGAATATCCCCGAAGGTACAGAGGAGATTAGCGACTACGCCTTTGTATCGTACTACAACCTCCGCAGCGTAAATATCCCTGCATCGTTGCGCAGCATAGGCAGGGATGCGTTCGATGGTTGCGACAACATCAATAAGGTAGATGTAAAGTCTGTGAAGTTGTGGTGCAGCATCGAGTTCGAGAGCGAGCTCTCAAATCCGCTCTCTATAGCCGAGAAACTCTATCACAACGGCGTAGAGGTCAGCACACTCGAGCTTACAGGCGTGAGCGAGGTTCACAACTACGCCTTTATAAACTGCAAATCGCTCATATCGTTGGTTACTGACGATACACTCACAAGCATAGGCACCGACTCATTCCGCAACTGCACCTCATTGGCAAAAGTGGAGTTGGGCAGTGCCATCGGCTCTATCGGCAAGCAGGCATTTATGAATTGCCAGGCGCTGAAGAGTGTAACTTGTTTGGCGCAGACACCGCCAATGCTCGGCAATAATGATGTCTTCAGCTACAACAACGAGAACAGAAAGTTCTATGTTCCAAGCAATGCGATTACAGCATATACAGCAGATGAGCGTTGGAGTCGATATGCAGATGTAATCGAAGCTGTCAACTAATCGAAAACAACAAACCAAACTATAAGATGAATAGAATCTTTACAGCTCTATGTGCCATTGTAATGGTGGCAATGGTGTCGGCTGCTCCGCAACGCCAGATGTTGCACGAGGGGTGGCAGTTCAAGCAGGTGCGAGGTACCAATTGGTTCCCTGCAACTGTGCCGGGTGTTGTACACACCGACCTTATGGCAAACGAGATTATCGAGGATCCATTCTTCCGTCTCAACGAGCGCGGTGTGCAGTGGGTAGATAAGGAGGATTGGGAGTACATCACAACCTTCGTTGCCGACAAGGCTGTGCTCGAGAAGGAGCGCATTGACCTTGTATTTGAGGGCTTGGATACCTATGCCGATGTATATCTCAACGATGAGTTGCTTATCAAGGCGGACAATATGTTCCGTTTGTGGCGCGTAGATGTAAAGAAGCACCTCCGCGAGGGCAAGAACACCTTGCGTGTCTATTTCCACTCGGTGGTAAAGATTGATATGCCGAAGTGGGAGGCACTGCCATTCCAATACTATCGTTGGAACGATCAATCGGAGAATGGTGGTCTGCTCAAGCGCAAGATCAGTGTATTCTGCCGCAAGGCGGGCTATCACTACGGCTGGGATTGGGGTCCACGCCTTGTAACATCGGGTATTTGGCGACCTGTATATCTTGAAGCGTGGAATTCGCTCCGCATCGACAACATCTTCTACAATCAGAAGAGCGTAACCGAGAAGCGTGCCGATATCGATGTAGAGTTTGACATTCTCGCACATAAGGAGAGTTTCGCCACATTGCGCGTGGTGGATGAGCGCACAGGCAAGACACTCGCTAAGGGCTCAGCAACCCTCAAAGCAGGAGAGAATAAGGCTGTAGTGCCGATGACTATCGCTAAGCCAAAGCTCTGGTGGAGCAACGGTTTGGGTGAGGCTCACCGCTATGCATTCCGCAGCGAGGTGGAGATTGACGGCAAGGTCGTAGAGAGCCGCCACCACGATATCGCAGTGCGTTCGTTGAAGGTTATCCGCAAGGAGGACAAGGATGGTCGTTCGTTCTACTTCGAGCTTAACGGCAAGGCTGTATTTGCCAAGGGGGCAAACTACATCCCTTGCGACTCGTTCCTCACCCGCGTAACCGACGAGGTTTACGAGAGAACTATTGCCGACGCAGTGGCTGTAAATATGAATATGCTCCGCGTTTGGGGCGGTGGTATCTACGAGAACGAGAAGTTCTACGAGGAGTGCGAGAAGCACGGTATTATGGTGTGGCAGGACTTTATGTTCGGCTGTGCACTCTACCCTGTCGAGGGAGCAATGATTGAGAATATCCGCCAGGAGGCTATCGACAACATCAAGCGTCTGCGCAACTATGGTTGTATCGCCCTCTGGTGCGGTAACAACGAGTGCTACGACACCCTTATGGCTTGCAAGCGCAGCTTCGAGAAGAAGGGCATCGATATGAAGTATTACGATATCCAGAAGGCGCAGTTCGACTTCCAATACTACGAGCTTTTGCCTGAGGTGTGCGCCAAGTATGACCCTTCGCGCTACTACCACCCTATGTCACCATGGGTAGGCAAGGATATCAAGGCGGGCGATGCAAAGCATCTCGGCGACTACCACTATTGGGGTGTTTGGGGACACCGTCATCCGTTCGAGCGCTACAACACTACCCGCTCACGCTTTATGTCGGAGTACGGTTTCCAATCGTTTCCTGAATTGGGTTCGATAAAGATATACGCCCCTAATCCTAAGGATTGGAATATCCACTCGGAGGTTATGATGTCGCATCAGCGCGGTGGCCGCAGTGCCAACAGCAAGATTGACGACTACCTTACCAAGGAGTATTGGCCACAGAGCGACTTCGAGAAGTTCCTCTATATGGGACAGGTAATGCAGGGCGACGCGATAAGAATTGCAGTGGAGGCTCATCGTCGCGATATGCCGTTCTGTCAGGGTTCGCTCTATTGGCAGCATAACGATTGCTGGCCTGTGGCATCGTGGTCAAGTCGCGACTACTATGGTCGCTGGAAGGCTCAGCACTACTTTGCACGCTACTTCTTCGAGAAGTATCTCCTCTCGGCTTACAACAGCGAGGGTCGTCTGCGCGTATATGTCGTATCGGACAATCAGGCAAACACCAAGGCTGAGTTCGAGGTTAAGATTATGACCCTCACCGGCAAGGTCGTAAAGTCGTACCGCAAGAATATAGTTGTACCGGCTAACACATCGACCATTATGCTCGACGAAGCTACCGAAACAATGTTGGCAGGCGAGAAGGCCGAGAATGTTGTTATCGTGTCGTCGCTCAAGGTGGGCGATAAGCTCTACACCAACAACAACTATTTCGTAAAGCAAGGCGCCTTGAACTTCCCTGCCTGCAACATCACAACAAAAGTTGAGAAGTGTGATGGTGGCGTCGCAGTAACCGTTTCGTCGGACAACTTTGCTCGCGCGGTATATCTCGCAATCGAGGGTATCGACAACTTCTTCGAGGACAACTATTTCGACCTCCTACCCGGCGCATCGCGCACAGTAAAGGTTAAGACAAAGCTCTCGGCCGAGGAGTTCGAGAAGCAGTTGAAGGTTATGCACCTCGGTGGTTGCAAGGAGTCGAAGGCCAAGAGTCAGGGAACGAAAATCGCAAACGATGAAGAGGTACATTTCGTTAGTTAAGTTCGCGCATACGATATTTGCAATGCCATTTGCACTGATGGCATTCACCTATGCGCTGTGGAGCACTGAGGCCGAGTTCTCGTGGTGGTTGCTTGTGCAGGTCGTCTTGTGTATGGTCTTTGCGCGTAATGTCGCCATGGGTTTCAACCGTTGGGCCGACCGCGATATAGATAAAGAGAATCCGCGCACCGCAGATCGCGAAATTCCTGCGGGCAAGATTACGCCCCGCAATGCGATGATATTTATCGTAGTGAACGCCGTACTGTTTATAGCTACGGCTTGCACGATCAACCATCTGACCGCCCTACTCTCGCCTGTGGCGTTGGCTGTCATTATGTTCTACAGCTACTGCAAGCGCTTTACTGCCCTTGCGCATATCGTACTCGGTCTGTCGCTTGCGATTGCACCTGCAGGAGCCTTTATTGCCGTTACGGGAACATTGACCTGGCCCGTATGTCTGCTCTCGTTGTTGGTGCTCACCTGGTGCGGAGGTTTCGATATTATCTACGCCTTGCAAGATGCAGAGTTTGACCGCCAGCGAGGTCTGCACTCGATACCTTCGACCTTCTCGGTGGCTACATCTTTATATATAAGTATAGCTCTCCACTGCGTGAGTGTGGCAGCGCTTGTGGCGTTTGCACTCATCCTCCCACAAAGTTGGGTATTGTGGACGGGCGTTGCGCTCTTCACCGCGATATTGGTGGCCGAGCATATTTTGGTAACCCCGAAGAAGCAGCGTTCGATAGGCATTGCCTTCGGCACTTTGAACGGTCTGGCAAGTCTGACGCTGGCGGCATTTGTTATTGCTAACATACTTATTTTCGGTTAGTTATGTGGGTATATCTGGCATTCCTATCGGCCGCGATGTTAGGCCTTTACGATGTGGCAAAAAAGCGCTCGTTAAAGGATAATGCCGTACTACCCGTACTGTGGTTAAACACCCTCTTTTCGACCATTATTTTCGTGCCTGCACTGCTCGATTCGGCAGTTGGCGAAGGGTGGCTCGCAGGGTCGCTATTCGAGACGACAAGTGGCTCGTGGCACGACCACGCAATGGTCTTTTTGAAGGCTGTAATGGTGCTTTCGTCGTGGATTTTCGGCTACTTCGGCATCAAGCATTTGCCCATAACCATCGTAGGACCGATTAACGCCACTCGCCCCGTGCTGACACTTGTGGGTGCGATGATTATCTTTGGCGAGCGGCTCAACGGCTACCAATGGGTAGGCGTTATTCTTGCTATCGTGTCGCTCTATCTGCTGAGCCGCTCGAGCAAGAAGGAGGGCATCAACTTTGCCCACAATCGTTGGATTTTATGTGTGGCAGCAGCAGCCCTGATTGGCGTGGGTTGCGGCCTCTACGACAGATATATAATGTTCTCGCTCAACCCTATCTTCGTGCAGAGCTGGTACACACTCTATCAGTTTCTGCTGATGACGGTTATCGTGGCGGTGCTGTGGCTACCTAAACGAGCTGAACAGAAGTTCCATTGGTCGTGGGCTATACCGATGATTTCGATACTGCTCACTACGGCCGATATGGCTTACCTCTACGCCTTGCGCGATGGCGCAGCAATGATTGCTGTGGTGTCGATGATTAGGCGTTCGTCGGTGGTTGTGTCGTTCGGTTGCGGAGCGGTGCTCTTTGGCGAGCGTAATCTCCGTGCCAAGGCTCTCGACCTGGCGTTGGTACTTGTGGGAATGATATTCCTCTACATCGGTTCGCGAGGGTAGATAGTAGAGAATATTAGAGGTTATTAAGGGTTGTTAGAGGATATTGGATTTCCACTACTTACCGCTAATAAACGCTATAGAAACTAAACTAAATAATACTATGAAGAAAATCAAACTCGGACTCTTTCCGAAGGTGGTAATCGCCATCGCTCTCGGTGCGGTACTCGGTCTGTTTCTGCCCGATGTATTCATCCGCATCTTCAAGACCTTCAATGTCTTGTTCGCACAGCTATTGAAGTTCTCGGTACCTTTGTTGGTACTCGGCTTGGTAACACCTGCTATCGCCAACCTCGGTAAAGGCGCAGGCAAGATGCTTATCTTTGTTATCGTAGTGTCGTATATCTCCACTGTAGGCGGTGCACTCTTCTCGTACGGTTGCGCTACGGAGTTCTTCCCACACATACTACAACCAGGCGAACTCTCGGCTGAAGCACTCTCCGAGAAGGAGTTTGCTCCATTCTTTACACTTAAGATACCGCCTGTTTGCGATATGATGACAGCCATAACTCTCTCGTTCGTATTGGGCTTGGGCGTAATTTTCATTAAAGCCCCATCGATTAAGAGTTGGTTCGAGGAGTTTGGCGAGATTGTGAAGTGGTTTATCGAGAGCGCAATCATTCCATTATTGCCTATCTACATCTTCACAATGATATGTGAGATGAGTGCCAAGGGCGTTATCGACGTAGTACTCGGTACCGGTGCAAAGGTTATCGGTACGGGTGTAGTGTTGTCGATACTCTACCTCGTAGCGCAGTATGTTATTGCGGGTATTATAGCACGCAAAAATCCACTCCGTTGCTTGTACAATATCCTGCCAGCCTACCTCACAGGTTTCTCTATCTGCTCGTCGGCAGCAGTTATTCCGGTAACTACCAAGTGTACACTCAAGAGTGGTGTACGCGAGGATATAGCTAACTTTGTTATTCCATTGTGTTCGAATACGCATATGTGCGGTTCAACCATTAAGTTGGTTACAACAACTACTGCCGTGGCATATCTCTTTGGTGTAGATATACCGTTGGCATTGTTCATTAACTTTGCATTGATGCAGGCTATCGCTGCTGTATCGTCACCAGGCGTTATGGGTGGCGTACTGATGGCATCGGTAGGCTTGCTCGAGACCATCCTTGGTTTCTCGCCTGAGATGACTGCGTTGTTGATGGCTATCTACCTCGCATTGGATGGTTACGGCCCTGCATGCAATGTATCGGGCGACGGTGCTATCGCTATCGTAATCGACAGACTTTTCAAAAAAGACGAGAGACGAGAGACGAGAGACGAGAGATAATAGATTCGAGATTATAGAAGTTGGGGGCATTGGGGTAACACTCGATGCCCTTAATTGTTTCAAAGCGTTACAGCGTTACAGCGTTACACGGGCGTAACCACTTGTAACGGTTGTAACGGCTGTAGCGTTATGTTATGTAATGTTTGTCATGGCCGTTATGACCGTCATTATCACCCCCTAATAACCCCTAATATCCTCTAATATCCTCTAATAACCTCTATCAAATTTTTAATTTTCAATTAAAAGTCGTATATTTGCAGGATAATTAGCTTATAGCAAACAAATACGACAAAATATACACAATATGAACATTTCATTTAACTGGTTAAAGAACTATGTCGATACCACCCTCACTGCCGAGGAGATTTCGAAGGTATTGACTGATATTGGTCTTGAGGTCGAGGGCTTCGAGAAGATTGAAACCATCCGCGGAGGCTTGGCCGGAGTGGTTGTAGGTGAGGTTCTCACCTGCGAGGATCACCCCGATTCTGACCACCTCCACATCACCACTGTAAATGTAGGTGGCGAGGCTCCGTTGCAGATTGTCTGCGGTGCCGCAAACTGCCGTCAGGGTTTGAAGGTTATGTGCGCAACTGTTGGCGCTGTGCTCTACCCCGATGGTGGCGAGGAGGAGTTCAAGATTAAGCGCTCGAAGATTCGCGGTGTAGAGTCGCTCGGTATGCTCTGCGCAGAGGACGAGTTGGGTATCGGTTCATCGCATGACGGCATTATCGAGTTGCCTGCAGATGCAGTTGTGGGCACCCCTGCCAAGGAGTATTACAACATCACCGACGACTACCTCATCGAGGTTGGTTTGACCCCTAACCGTATCGACGCAGGCTCGCACATCGGTGTAGCACGCGACCTCGTAGCCTATCTCCGTGCCCAGGGTGTAGAGGCTAAGTTGAACTTGCCGAGTGTAGAGGCTTTCGCCGTAGAGCAGAACACAGCAAATGTGGAGGTTGTAGTGGAGGATACCACTGCCTGCCCACACTATACAGGCGTAGCCGTAACCGGTTGTAAGATTGCTCCTTCGCCAGAGTGGATGCAGAACTCACTCCGCGCTGCGGGCATCAACCCTAAGAACAACTTGGTGGACATCACCAACTATGTACTCTTCGAGCTTGGTCAGCCACTCCACGCCTTCGATATGGCAAAGATTGAGGGCAACAAGATCGTGGTTAAGAAGTGCGCAGAAGGCACTCCGTTTGTAACCCTCGACGGCGTAGAGCGCAAGCTCACAGCCGACGACTTGATGATCTGCTCGGCAGAGCGTCCAATGTGTATTGCGGGTGTATATGGCGGTTTGGACTCGGGCGTCAGCGAGAGCACAACCGACATCTTCATCGAGAGTGCATACTTCAACCCTGTATCGGTGCGTAAGACCGCAAAGCGCTTCGGCTTGAACACCGACTCGTCATTCCGTTTCGAGCGCGGTATTGACCCTAACATCCAGATCTACGCATTGAAGCGTGCAGCACTCCTCTTCAAGGAGTTGGCAGGCGGTACTATCGCAAGCGAGATCTTCGACAGCAACTCGGAGCCTGTAGCGCCATTCCGTTTCGACTTCTCGGTAGCGCGTGCAAAGGCCTTGATTGGCAAGGATATCCCAACCGAGACCTTCCGTACCATCATCGACGCCTTGGAGGTGAAGATTGAGAAGGAGGAGGGTGATGTATGGAGCGTAGCAGTACCACCATACCGTGTAGATGTTCAGCGCGAGGCTGACCTTATCGAGGATGTTTTGCGCATCTACGGCTACAACAATGTCGAGGTATCGGATAAGGTTAACTCTACCCTTTCGTATGTTCAGAAGCCGGATAAGACTCGTTTGACAAACCTCGTAGCCGATATGCTCACAGCTCGCGGCTATACCGAGATTATGTCGAACTCACTCACCAAGACTGCATACTACGAGGGCTTGCAGTCGTACCCTGTAGAGAAGTGCGTAAAGATTATGAACCCACTCTCGACAGACCTCGGCGTAATGCGTCAGACCCTTCTCTTCAACACGATGGAGGCTGTACAGCTCAACGCCAACCACCGCAATGGCGACTTGAAGATCTACGAGTTCGGCAACTGCTACTTCTACAACAAGGTTGAGCCTAAGGAGGGTGAGGAGGTTGCTCCGCTCGCATCGTACTCGGAGAACTACCGCTTGGCTATCGCAGTTACAGGCGTTGCAACACCGCAATCGTGGAACTCAAAGGCCGAGCAGGCTTCGTTCTACACCTTGCGTGCCCAGGTAGAGTTGTTGCTCCGCCGCTTTGGCTTGGATATCTACGCATTGCGCACCGAGTCTCTCGACAGCGATTTGTTCGGCGATGCAGTAGAGTTGTATGTAAACAACAAACCATTCGTACAGATGGGTCAGGTAAACGCAAAGATTTGCAAGGCATTCGACCTCAAGCAGGATGTATTCTTCGCCGAGATCGACTTCGATACATTGTTGAAGGCAACCCGCAAGCACAAGGTTTCGGCAGTAGAGCTTTCGAAATACCCTGAGGTTAAGCGCGACTTGGCACTCCTCGTTGATAAGGGCGTATCGTTTGCACAGCTTCGAGCAACAGCCTTTGCAACCGAGAAGAAGCTCTTGAAGAGTGTGTCGTTGTTCGATGTTTACGAGGGTGATAAGTTGCCTGAGGGCAAGAAGTCGTATGCGTTGTCGTTCATCCTCGAGGATAAGAACCAGACACTCAACGACAAGACCATCGAGCGCACAATGGCGGCATTGCAGTCGGCATTCGAGCACAAGCATGGAGCGCAAATTCGCTAAACATCAATAAATGAACCTAATATGAAGAAGATTCTTTTATCAATCGCAGTAATCGCATTGGCAGCTTCGTGCTGTAAGGTCGATTACAAGGACCCTACCGCACCTATCGAGAAGCGCGTTGAGAGCTTGCTCTCGCAGATGACACTCGAGGAGAAGGTGGGACAGATGAACCAGTTCTGCGGTGTTCGCCATGTCGAGCAGCGTGATAAGAAGGCTCAGGCAGATAACCAGGATGCACAGGGCTACTATCCCGGCATCAATGCCGACACACTCCGCAAGTGGACAAAGGAGGGTCGCATCGGCTCATACCTCCATGTCTTGGAGGCAGATGAGGCTAACGAGTTGCAGGCTTTGGCTATGCAGTCGCGCTTGGGTATTCCGTTGATTTTGGGTATCGACGCTATCCACGGCAACTGCCTTGCACCAAACAACACATCCTACCCTACAAGCATTGGCCTTGCATCGTCGTTCGACCCTGAGATGGCATACAAGATTGCGCGCCAGACCGCTTTGGAGATGCGTGCAATGAATATGCACTGGACCTTCAACCCTAATATCGATGTCGCTCGCGACGCACGCTGGGGACGCAGTGGCGAAACATTTGGCGAGGACACCTACCTCGTAAGCCAGATGGGCTTGGCGCTCGTAAAGGGTTACCAGGGCGATATGATGGGTGGTGACGATGTATTGGCTTGTATCAAGCACTGCATCGCCGATTCACAGCCAATCAACGGAGCTAACCACGCACCAAGCGACATCTCGGAGCGCACCTTGCACGAGATCTTCCTTCCACCATACGAGAAGGCTATCCGCGAGGGTATGGCAGGCTCATTGATGATGGCACACAACGAAATTAACGGCGTAC
>JAFZDR010000133.1 GCA_017561105.1 Alistipes sp.
ACATTATGGTGCAGCAGGTGAGCGGAATGGGCGGTATCTACGCCTCATTCGGAAAATACCTTCCCGAGTTCATGAAGCGTCTGCGCGAACTCACTCCGTACAACCCTAAGTTTATAATTATGCAGACCTGGGCATACCAGGGTGATAGCCAGCACATCAACTTCTCGCTCTACAACTACGACCAGATGAAGATGTACAAGGCTGTTACAAAGAGCTACAACAAGGTATTTAAGGATAAGCAGTACGGTTTCCATGCCCTTGTTCCAAATGGTACAGCAATACAGAATGGCCGCACCTACTTTGGCGATGTATTGACACGCGACGGCTTCCACCTCGACAAGAAGATTGGCCGTTATCTCGGCGCTTGCACTCTTTGCGAGGTATTGTTGGGTAAATCGGTCGTGGGCAACAGCTACAAGCCTAAGTGGGTAAGCGAGAACGATGCACTCATGGCGCAGAAGGCTGCTCATGCGGCAGTATTGAAACCTACAAAAGTTACAAAGATTAAATAATCACGGAGAAGATGAAACGAGGTAAACTATTGCTACTGATTGCATTTGCCGCAACCATATCAACGACGGCAACAGCCCAGCTGAGCGCGGTACGCAAGATTTTCAGCAAAACGCGCGATCAGCGTAACGAAATCATTCTGCCAAAGGTTAATGGATACAACATCTACAAGGCAGACCTTCACCTTCACACCATATACTCTGACGGAGATGTAACGCCGTCTATCCGAGTAAGTGAGGCGTGGGCCGACGGACTCGACATCATCGCAATTACCGACCACATGGAGTATCGCCGCATAGAGCGCGATATGTTCCAATATATGGGCAACTATATCCGCGAGGATCTACGAGGAGAGGGAAAAGCGGTAAATACCAATGTTCTCAACACGTCGCCCGACGAAAGGGGACTGCTTGTGGATTTTAATGTGGGTTACAACAGGGCAAAGGCGAAGGCCGATGAGCTCGGTTTGATGGTTATTCGCGGTGTGGAGATTACACGCGGCAAGTTGGGCGACTATAACGCCATCTTCACCACCGACAATAACAAACTCTACGACCCTAATCTCGAAACCACAATTCGTAACGCTCGCAGTCAGGGTGCATTCATCTTCCACAACCACCCGCAGTACCGCAAGAACACCAAGAGCACTATGCCGGAGCACTGTGAGGACTTCTACGCCAAAGGACTTATCGACGGCATGGAGCTGGCGAACAATCGCAGCTACTACGAGCGACTCTTCAACTACTGCATGGAGGGCGGATATACTCCGTTTGCAAACTCTGATGCGCACAACCTTATTGCGCTCCGCTACCCTGATGCGGGCAAGGACTACTTCCGCAACATGACCCTCATCTTGGCTAAGAACTGCGACGAGAAATCTATTCACAAGGCATTGAAGGAGCGTCGCACAATAGCCTACCACGCCAACATGCTCATCGGCCGCGAGGATCTGCTCGCAGATCTCTTCCGCGCGAGTGTATCGGTGGAGATTGTAGGCGAAACAAGCAAGGTGCTCAAAGTGAAGGTTACAAACCACTCGTCGTTGCCATACTCACTGCGTTGGGAGGGCAAGCGAGAAGGTGCTGTATATGGTTTATCGGCAACCGTGCTCAATGTCCGCAAAGGAACTAAGGAGTTGATAATAACTCCGACAAATATGTTCTACGGCAAGGGTAAATCGCCAAAAGTAGCCTTTAAACTCAATTAAAGGGCGTTTTTAAGGGGCAAAATCTATGATATAACAATCATAATTGTTACATTTGCACCCCGAATTAGAGAAAACAACAAAACAATATAACTATGGGAAACAAAATTAACGATCCTATTGCACGATTGATGGGCTTGCGTTACAAGTCGCACCCATGGCACGGTATCGAGGTGGGTGATAATGCTCCGGAGATTATCACAGCCTTTATCGAGATTGTACCTACCGACACAGTGAAGTACGAGTTGGATAAGGTTAGCGGCTACCTCAAGATTGATCGTCCGCAGAAGTATTCGAATGTTATTCCTGCCCTCTACGGCTTTGTTCCGCAGAGTTTCTGCGGCGAGAGCGTAGCGGAGTATTGTATGCAGCAGACCAACCGCACCGACATCGTTGGTGACGGCGACCCACTCGATATTTGCGTACTCACCGAGCGTGATGTTGCACACGGTGATATCATCGTAAATGTTCGTCCTATCGGTGGCTTCCGCATGTTGGATGGCAACGAGGCTGACGATAAGATTATCGCCGTACTTCGTCACGATGTAACATATAGCGGCTACAACGATATCTCAGAGCTTCCGAAGGCTATCATCAACCGTTTGAAGCACTACTTCCTCACCTACAAGGATATGCCTGATTCTGAGTCGCAGAAGAAGGTGGAGATCACCCATGTGTTTGGTCGCGAGGAGGCGTATGAGGTTATCTCGCGCTCGTTGGAGGATTACAAGAACCACTTCAACGGCTTGGACGAGATTTTGCGTCATGTATAATTCCATTAAGCAGACAAAGAGATGTCAGTAGAGAGCAAAGTTAGAGCCGTAACCACATTGCGACTCAAGGAGATGAAGGATCGTGGCGAGAAGATTTCGATGCTTACCGCCTACGACTATTCGATGGCTAAAATTGTTGATGGCGCAGGCGTAGATGTAATTCTCGTTGGCGACTCGGCAGCAAATGTTATGGCGGGTTGGGAGACTACCCTACCTATCACCCTCGACCAGATGATCTACCACGCATCGTCGGTTGTTCGTGCCGTAGAGCGTGCCTTGGTAGTTTGCGATATGCCTTTCGGAACTTACCAGAGTGACTCGCAGGCTGCACTCGATTCGGCCATCCGCATTATGAAAGAGACAGGTGCCGACTCGGTAAAGATGGAGGGCGGCGAGGAGATCCTCGACTCTGTAAAGCGTATTTTGGCGGCAGGTATTCCGGTTATGGGACACCTCGGACTCACACCGCAGTCTATCCATAAGTTTGGTACTTACAGTGTTCGCGCTAAGGAGGAGGCCGAGGCCGAGAAGTTGGTACGCGATGCCAAGTTATTGGAGGAGGCAGGCTGTTTCGCTATCGTTTTGGAGAAGATTCCGGCAGCACTCGCAACTCGCGTTTCGAAGGAGTTGTCAATCCCTACAATCGGTATTGGTGCAGGTGGTGCAACCGATGGTCAGGTTTTGGTAGTACACGATATGCTCGGTATCAACAAGGGATTTTCGCCACGCTTCTTGCGTCGATATGCCGATTTGCACACCATTATGAGCGAGGCTATTTCGCACTATGTGGAGGATGTAAAGTCGTGCGATTTCCCTAACGAGAAGGAGCAATACTAAGAAATTAAAAATGCAGAATTGAGAGTGGAGTTTTCTCCACTCTTTTTTTTCGACCACAAACAGCATCTATCTACCCCACTTTCTCCACACTTTCTCCACACTTTCTATCCACTTCTGCCAGGTATCGTTTTCGATACCTATGTATTTCAAGGGAAGTCATCATTGATTGATGGTATCGTTTTCGATACCTATGTATTTCAAGGGAAGTCATCATTGATTGATGGTATTATTTTCGATACCTATGTATTTCAAG
>JAFZDR010000134.1 GCA_017561105.1 Alistipes sp.
AGTTTGCTGCATCGAATGTGGGTATGCCGGTATTCCAGGTTATGGGTAACCACGACTGCGTCTACTACACCGCAAGTAATCCGATTGTTGCCGATGAGACGAGTTCGACCTACAACTTGAAGGCGCAGCGAGCTCACGAGACTATGTTCGGACCTGTGAACTACTCGTTCAATCGTGGCGATGTGCATATTGTTGCCATGCGCGACATTGTCTACACATCGAATACTACAGCTGCTAATAGTGTAGGCTTCCTGCCTGCACAAGTGGAGTGGTTGAAACGCGATTTGGCACTTGTTCCAAAGGGTAAATTGGTGCTATTTTGTGTCCATATCCAGCTCCTTAATCGTACCCCGAACTATACTCAAAATGTATTGAAAATGCTCAACGAGTACAACGAGGTGCACGTGCTTTCGGGCCATACGCACATTCAGCACAACTATATCCATAAGTACGAGGGTAGTCCATATACAAACATCTACGAGCATAATACCTGTGCTTTGTGTGGACCGTGGTGGCTCGCCAAGGTTGCGGGCGACGGCTCGCCGAGTGGCTATAATGTCTTTATCGCGAATGGCAACACGCTCGAGGATTGGTACTATATGGGTTACAATGCCGGAGCAGGTGAGAATAAGCGTTCGCATCAGATGCGACTCTATCGTGGCAATGCTGTTTATGGAGCCGATGCTCCGAGCGATACTGCCTCAAACCCTTATGGCATCAAGGGCTACTATGGCTTTAACTATGGTGACGACTACATCCTGGCAAATGTCTACAATGCCGATAATGATTGGGTGATAAAGGTCTACGAAGATGGTGTCTACACCGGTGATATGACAAGTCTGGCCTACAATAAGCCAGCTATCAGTTCGTTGATCGGTAGCTACACCAAGAGCGATCCTCGCCGAGTTCAAGCCGGAGTCGAGGCTACCGTAGAGTTCTTCGTTGCGGGAGTGCGTTTGGGTCTTATCGGTTCGTGGACTGCACCGACCGATAGTGCACCTAATGGAGAGCCGGGTAGTGCGGCATATGGTGCTACATACCATATGTATAAATATAAGTTGAAGAATAAGAATGCCTCTGTAAAGGTGGTTGCTATAGATAGATTTGGTAACGAATATACAGAAACCAAATTTGCCGATAACAATACGCTCGAATCTTACAGATGGTAAAAAGGTCTATAGGCAATGTTTGTAAAGTGTTTTGCAGGTACAATAGTCGGCATTAAGGCCGTAAAGGTCGATGTGGAGGTCAATGTCGCAGGTGGCGGCATAGGGCTTTTTCTTGTTGGCTTGCCCGACAATGCCGTAAAGGAGAGCGAGCAGCGAATTCGCTCGGCCTTCGAGAATTCGCAGCGCCGTATGACCGCCAAGAAGGTGGTTGTAAACCTCGCTCCTGCCGATTTGCGCAAGGAGGGTTCGGGCTTCGATCTGCCTATCGCTGTGGGAATACTTGCAGCTACACAGCAGGTGCTCGATACACGCCTTGCCGACACGATGTTTGTGGGAGAGCTTTCGCTCGACGGCGCGGTGAAGTCTGTACGCGGAATATTACCTATTGCCGTTATGGCAAAGGAGAACGGCTTGAGCCGTATTGTCGTTTCGGTTGATAGTGCTATCGAGGCGGCTGTTGTCGAGGGGTTGGAGGTTATACCCGTAAGAACGCTGTCGGATGTTATTGCCTATTTGAACAATGAGATAGATATTGCCCCTGCCGTGGCCGAGATATCGGAGCATACCGATGAGCAAAACCTCTATGCCGAGGATTTTGCCGATGTTAAGGGCCAGCGCGATGTTAAGCGAGCCTTGGAGATTGCCGCTGCGGGAGGACATAATGTGCTGATGATTGGTGCACCCGGCTCGGGTAAGACGATGCTGGCGCGTCGTATGCCTACGATTATGCCGCCAATGTCGTTGGAGGAGGCTGTCGAGGCGACAAAGATACACTCGGTGGCGGGCAAGCTGGGCGAGAATGTCGGTCTGATGACCAAGCGCCCGTTCCGTGCTCCGCATCACCTCACTTCGCAGGTGGCGCTTATTGGTGGTGGTCAATCCCCACAGCCGGGCGAGGTTAGCTTGGCGCACAATGGCGTCTTATTCCTCGATGAGCTTCCGGAGTTTGGCCGCAATGTGTTGGAGGTACTGCGTCAGCCGTTAGAGGATAGAATGATTACTATTTCGCGTGCGAAATATAGCGTCGAGTATCCGTCGAACTTCACTCTGATTGGCGCAATGAACCCTTGTCCGTGTGGATTTTACAACCACCCGACCAAGGAGTGTTCGTGTCAGCCATTTGCCATAAATCGCTATTTCTCGCGCATCTCGGGACCACTTTTGGATCGTATAGATATGCATATCGAGGTTGTTCCGGTGCCGTTGTCGGAGATAAATGGCGAGCAGATCGAGGAGTCGAGTGCCGAGATTCGTAAGCGCGTAGTTGCAGCGCGTGAGATACAGTTGCGACGCTTTAAGGGTACATCCATTCACTCCAATGCGATGATGAACTCGGCAATGTTGCGTCGCTTCTGCCCGCTCAGTAGCGAGGTACGAGCCTTGTTGGAGAGTGCAATGAGTAGATTGAACCTTTCGGCGCGAGCCTACGATCGCATAATCAAGGTGGCTCGAACAATTGCCGATTTGGCGGGAGCCGATAATATCGAGGCGATGCATATAGCGGAGGCGATAAACTATCGCACGCTGGATAGAGATAGTTGGGGACGATAAAATAGCTCTGATTGGTAAATTTTGCACCTTGCTGCGGATTTGTCGCCTGGCAACGCACAAAATTTCCTCAATCATTGGTAATAGGAGAAAAATATAATAAGTATGAAATTTTATAAAAGTGTATTGGTTTTAGCGCTGGCAATGGTAGCATGTGTTCCCGAGAGCGATAAATACGATGTGAAACGATACTTGTGCGACTTCGAGGGTGTGTATTGGGATGGTCTTGTCAATGACCGACTCAACAACGACAACCTTCCCGCCGGCACATTTGCCTTTGAGTGGCACGACGATGTGAGCGACCTCGCGGGCGCAGTTACAGAGCCTTACCCGGGATATTGGGAGGGTGTGGCACTCTCAAACTTCTGCAGTATGGTTGCCGATGAGGATGGAACCTACGAAAAACAGCTCTATGCCTATGTCGAAAAGCCATATTCGGGCAAGAACTTCATTATCTGCAACGGATTTATGAGTGGTTGCGTGGAGCTCCGTTTCGATAGTAAGAGCAGCTTTATCGAGAGCATGATGATTGCGAATACAGCCTACTCGCGCAACGCTACGGGTAACGGTTTCCGCACTGCTGAGCGCCCTCTTGGCAACAACGAGTCTATCTGGATTGAGGCCAAGGGTTATGTAAACGGGTCGGACGAGGTGCAGGCAACAGCAAAGTTCTACCTCTATGAGAAGGGTAAGCCTTCATTCGAGGGGTGGAAGAAGTGGTATATGAGCTCGATGTGCAAGATCGATAAAGTTGTTATGTATGTAAAGTGGGATGGTCAGGGCGAGTGGATGCCTTATCCCGCATACTTTGCCGTCGATGATATAGTGGTTGTACGCCAGGAGTTGAGAGAGTAACAAATTTCAAAACTAATAATATAAAAGACTATGAGAAAGATCTATTCGATTGTGCTCGTTATGGCAGTAGCCTTGATGAGTGTAGGTTGCGCCGAGAAGAAGTCGCAGCCACAGGAGTTGTCGTTCACACAGCTTATGGAACAGTCGTCGCCTGAGCAGATTAAGGCTTGGTATGATGGTGCGTCGTGCCTTAGCGATGAGTACACTCAGGCTCACGCTGCAGAGTTGCGCGAGCAGAAGAAGTTGCTTGTGTTCGACCTCGACGGTACATTGTCGAACCACAAGTGCCCAATGCCTGAGCAGAACCGTGCATTGCTCGATGCGCTTGGCAAGAAGTACAAGATTGCGATGTGTGGTGCAGGTAACGCCCCTCGTATCTTCAAGCAGATGGAGCAGTATCCTATCGACATCGTAGGCAACTACGGTATGCAGCACGCAAAGGTTGAGAATGGCGAGTTGGTTATTACAAAGCAGATTGTTTGCGAGGTTGATGCCGATTTCTTCCGCGAGAAGACCGACTATCTCCGTCAGAAGTATGGCTACACCGAGTTTGACGGCGAGTCGCTCGAGTTCCACAAGACAGGTATGGTAACCTTCGCATTGCTCGGAACTAAGGCTGCAAAGGAGAAGAAGATTGTCTTCGATCCGGATCGTGCAAAGCGTCGCGTGATGTATCCTGAGGTGTTGGAGATCTTCAAGGATTACACAGTATTTATCGGTGGATCAAGCTCATTCGATATCGTAGGCAAGCAGTATAACAAGTACGATGCAACCATGGAGTACGCCAAGATGCTCGGTTACACCAAGGAGCAGGTGTTGTTCTTGGGTGACGATATGGGTGATGGCGGCGGCGACAGTCATGTTCGCCTCGGCGGTATGGACTACCTCCATATCCTCGATTACAATAAG
>JAFZDR010000135.1 GCA_017561105.1 Alistipes sp.
CAGTGGATAGTCGTAGTCGTTTATGTTGATGTATCTCTCCATAAATTCAGCTATTAGCTATTGGCCATTAGCCATTAGCTTTCTAATTGACAATTAACGGTACATTTCTAAAAATTGGGCTGCCCTCATACGAGCAGCCCAAAACATATCAACTATTCGGTCTACCGAAATTGCTTTATAATGAAACAATTTTGGAAAAGTGCTTTTGAGGTAGATTTCTCTAATTAGAAACCCTTACCAATTGCCAAGAAATCGGTAGCAACGAGTGCTGCACCACCTATCAAACCACCATCAACATCCTCCTTAGCGAAGATCTCAGCAGCGTTTGAAGGCTTACAAGAACCGCCGTAAAGGATTGGGCACTCCTCAGCCAAAGCACCGAACTTCTCGCGAAGAACCTCGCGGATGTAAGCGTGAATCTCCTGCGCCTGCTCTGCAGTAGCAGTCTTACCTGTACCAATAGCCCAAACCGGCTCGTATGCGATAACGAGGTTAGCGAACTGCTCCTCAGTGAGGTTGAATACTACCTCCTCGATCTGAGCCTTGCAAACTGCGAAGTGGTTACCAGCCTCGCGCTCCTCCAAGTTCTCACCTACGCAGTAGATTGGAGTGAGGTTGTTAGCATAAGCCTGAGCCATCTTCTTGTTCAAAGTCTCCGAAGTCTCACCGTAATACTGACGACGCTCCGAGTGACCGAGGATAACATACTTGCAACCGAGAGCAGCGATCATCGATGCTGCGATCTCACCGGTGTAAGCACCCTTAGCCTCAGTAGCGCAATCCTGTGCACCTACTGCGATATCCGAACCCTTAACTGCCTCAACAACCTGCGAGAGGTGTGTGAATGGAGGGCATACGATGAAGTTTACGCACTCGCAAACCTCCGAACGGCCAGCTACTACAGCCTTAGCCAACTCAACACCCTCTGCCGGTACTGTGTTCATCTTCCAGTTACCTGCAACAATCTTCTTTCTTGCCATAATTTTCTGTTATTTAATTTAAGTTTAACAATGCTTCCTATTCTCATATATTAGGAATCCTCAATGTCGCATCTTTAATAAACCTTGCATTATTAAACTTAAATTATGCATCGAAACGATGCAATAAATAAAGCAAGCAAGAAGATGAACATTTTTACATTTCCCCTAAATCCCCTTTTGGAAAAAGGGGAATTGTCGCTACGCTCCATTAAACAGCTTTACAACAAGCGAGGTCGTTTCCTAATATTTTATTTATTCCCTTTTTTATTACTCCTTGTGTGACTCAATCCACTCCTTGATACCTGCGGTCGAAAGACCAAGCTTGTTCTTCTTGTTGAATCCGCAAAGATCGTTAAAGAGCTTCATGCCATTGTTCTTAACGGTATTAGCAAAGGCCTCGAGAGTGATATAGCCCATCTTCTGGATTGTCTCAACCCACTCAGCAGGGATACCAGCCTCGGTATATACCTCAACAGCATCAGCAACAACCTTCTTCTCAGGGCGCATTGTTGGGAAGAACAATACATCCTGAATTGAGGTCTGACCTGTCATAAACATTGTCAAGCGGTCGATACCCATACCCATACCCGAGCAGTTAGGCATACCGTACTCCAAAGCACGAACGAAGTCCATATCGATAAACATCGCCTCGTCGTCGCCACGCTCCGACAAACGCATCTGCTCCTGGAAACGCTCCAACTGATCGATCGGATCGTTCAACTCAGAGTATGCGTTACACAACTCCTTACCTGCAACGAACAACTCGAAACGCTCGGTCAAGTCCTGGTTATCGCGGTGACGCTTACAGAGTGGCGACATCTCGATTGGGTAGTCGCAGATGAAGGTTGGCTGTACCAAATCCTCCTCGCAATACTGACCGAAGATAGCGTCGATCAACTTACCCTTACCCATTGTGTCGTCGATCTCGACATTGAGGCGCTTGCAAGCCTCGCGCAACTCAGCCTCGCTCTGACCTGTAATATCGTAACCGGTCTTCTCGAGGATAGCGTCGGTCATAGTCAAGCGACGGAATGGAGCCTTGAACGAAATCTGCTTGCCGTCGATCTCAACCTCGGTTGTGCCATTAACAGCCAAAGCGATACGCTCCAACATATTCTCGGTGAACTCCATCATCCAACGGTAGTCCTTGTATGCGATGTAGATCTCCATACATGTAAACTCAGGATTGTGAGTTCTATCCATACCCTCGTTACGGAAGTTCTTGCCGAACTCATAAACACCGTCGAAACCACCTACGATAAGGCGCTTGAGGTACAACTCAGTCGCAATTCGCATATAGAAGTCGATATCGAGAGCGTTGTGGTGAGTAATGAACGGACGAGCAGAAGCACCACCCGGAATTGGCTGAAGAATCGGAGTCTCAACCTCCAAGCAGCCGTGCTGGTTGAAGTATTCGCGCATAGTAGCGATAATCTTAGCACGCTTTGCGAATACATCGCGAACCTTAGGGTTCACCACCAAATCAACATAGCGCTGACGGTAGCGTACCTCAGGGTCGGTCAATGCATCGAACTGCTGGCCATCCTTCTCCTTAACGATTGGGAGCGGACGGATAGACTTAGACAAAACGGTGAACTTGCGGCAGTGTACCGACAACTCGCCTGTGTTGGTGCGGAACGCAAAACCCTCAACGCCGATGAAGTCACCAATATCGAGCAACTTCTTGAATACGGTGTTGTAGAGTGTTGGATCGCCCTCCGGACAGATGTCGTCACGACGGATATAGACCTGAATACGGCCTGTGTGGTCCTGCAACTCGAAGAACGAGGCGCTACCCATGATACGACGGCTCATAATACGACCCGCAATGGTGATAGCCTCAAACTTTGCAGGCTCAGCGTCGAACTCTGCTGCAATCTGTGCAGCATTTGCTGTTACATCAAACTTCTCGGCAGGATATGGGTTAATGCCGAGGTCGCGCAACGCTTGAAGGGAGTTGCGGCGTAGTTGTTCTTGTTCACTCAAATGTTCCATAGTGTTATATCAATTTTTATTATTTCTCTCTTTTTCCGGCTGCAAAGGTAGTTTTTTGCAGTACAATATCAAACTTTTTCCAAAGGAAAAACATAGAAAGTCCCGAAATTGTACCTACAATTGTTCCGAGGAGGATATCCATCGGGAAGTGGCAGGCGAGGTAGATGCGCGAATAACAAATCAAAACCACCGCCAACGTGATTATAACATCGTACCACCATTTGCGGATTGCCAAGGCCGAAATCCACGCCAACGACACCACCGTAGCGGCGTGTGCCGAGACTGTTCCGTATGGGCCGTGTCCATACGATACGACATGAGCAAGATCACGCACTGCCGAGTCGAACATAGGGCGATGACGCACCGGGAACGACTCCCACAGATGTTTGAGTGGTCCCGAGTGTTTGAATATGCCGCAAACAATATCCGACAATCCTATCGCCAATACAAGGCATACCAAGAAACCGATTGCTCTCTTCCAGCCGTACTTGTAACATACATAGCCGAGGATGAAGAGGTAGAGCGGAATCCACATTGTGGTACCCGACACAACCTTCATAACGGTATCCATTACAGGACCGCCATCGAAATTGAGCCAAAGGAATAGTTCGTGATCAAAAGTGTAATTCATAATACAGAATGCAGAATTAGTTTCCCATTTCCCAAAAAAATCGGAGTTGATGGAGGAAATTTTGTGTGTTGCATGGTGCAAAATTTACCAATCAAAACGATCTTCTTCTCTTAAAAATCGGAGTTGATTGAGCTATTTTTGTGCGAAACAAGGGAGCAAAAGCGGAGCATAGTCAGCCTATGTGAGGAATTTGGCGACCGCAGCAAGGTGCAAAATTTACCAATCAGAACGATTTTTTATAATTTGCCGCCCATAAGTTTGGCAATAGTCTTCGGAATGTCGGTCTGGTCGCGACACTCGAGGAAGGCTTTTTCACCTACACCCTTAGCAAAGATAGGGGTGTACATACCTGTATGGTAGAGGCTTGTCCAATCGATTGATGCAGACTTATTGAGCATGCGGATAGCGTCGTAAACAAGGAACTCGCTCTTATTATAGAGGCCGTCAACCATAGGGCCATACTTGAGGAAGATATCGTAGAAGTCGTGCTTGAGGATAGTCTCATCCTCCTTCGATACCGGCACAAGGCTCCACAAACCGAAGTTATCGCTGAGTGCCTGCTTGTAGTCGTTCCAATCGCGCTTACCCTCGGCACGCATCTTCTGGATAATTTTGGTCATCTCGATAGCCGAAGCCTTCTGCGCCATAAACTTCTCCATACGAATCTCGTAGTGATCCCAACCGAGTGCCATACCGCCTGTTTCGTGGTCGGCAGTCACTACAATAAGGGTCTCATCAGGGTGCTGCTCTGCGAACTCCAATGCCAACTCCACGGCTGCAGCAAGCTCGTTAACCTCGAGGAAAGTTGTTACGGCATCCTGCTCGTGTGCAGCGTAGTCGAGCTTTCCACCCTCAATCATAAGGAAGAAGCCATCCTTGGCGTTGTTCGAGAGGTACTTGATAGCGGCACGCGACGAGTCGAGCAGAGTGAGCTCACCACCCTTGCGGTCGATAACGTACGGTACATGCTTGTTTTCCTTATCGTTAGCCACGAGTGCTACGCGCTGACCTACGGCATTCGAAGCCTCCTCGACATCGAGAGTGAGGTTGATACCCGCCTTGCGGATACGCTCGGCAAGTTCTGCAGTAGTAACCCTCTGATACTTTGCATCCTCCGGACCACTCTTCAAGTCCATAATTGTAGAGCCCGAGATAAATGCAACATCGCTGGCGATATAGTCATCCACAAGTTTTGGAAATCCAAAACGGTCTGATGAATGGCCGTAGAAGCAGCTCGGAGTGGCGTGATTGATACCGACATTGGTAACCAAGCCTATCATATACTTCTCCTCCGACGCAACATCACCGAGATTGCGGAGCTCGTTACCCTCGGCATCGACACCAATGTAGGCATTTGCAGTCTTCACACCCGTTGCGAGTGCTGTACCTGCAGCTGCAGAGTCGGTTACAGGGTTAGATGCAGAGTAGTTGGTTACGAAATTGCGAGTCTCGAACTTCGAGAAGCAGAGTCGCTCAACTTCGCTCTTACCCTCCTTTACAGCGTTGTACTGCTCGGCACCAAGAATGTGGTTAAAGCTCATGCCGTCACCGATAAAGTAGAAGATGTACTTCGGTTGCTTAGGTGATGTAGGAATTGCATCGGTAAGAAGCAAGATGCTGAAGCACAACGATATTACCGAAAGTGCAAGGCCGATAATCAATTTTGTCTGTTTCTTCATAATATTTCTAAGTTTTATCTATTCCTAATCTCTGCGACGACCATTTATGAGTGCCACGTAATACAATATCGAAGCGATAGCCGACAATGCAGCAACAAGGTAGGTACGCGCAGCCCAGCGGAGCGAGATCTTCGCACCCTCCAGCTCCTCGCCAAAGAGCAAACCGCTGCTCTCGAGCCACTTTAACGCCCTATCCGATGCATTATACTCCACCGGCAGTGTGATAATCGAGAAGAGTGCCGATACACACATCAGGCCGACACCTATCCAGCACATCGTCTGACTACCCGACGAGGCGGTCATGATAAGTCCCAAAATCACGAGCCAGGTTGCCATGCGCGCCGAGATATTGACAAGCGGAACAAGCGCCGAACGCATCTTGAGCGGAGCATAACCATGGGCATGCTGTATGGCGTGTCCGCACTCGTGGCAAGCGATAGCCGCGGCCGTAATAGAACGGCCGTAATAGACACCCTCGGAGAGGTTAACCGTCTTATTGCGTGGGTCGTAGTGGTCGGTGAGGTAACCGCCCGTATGGGTTACGCTAACATCGTTTATGCCGTTATAGCGCAACATCTTCTCGGCAATCTCGGCTCCCGACAAGCCCGTAGGCATAGGTACCTCCGAATACTTCGACACCACAGAACGCAGGCGCCACTGTACAATCATTCCGGCAACACCTACGATTATAACCATTAGAAATGCCTCACTTGTGGTGAGATTCGATAGGAACTGACTCTGTCCTTCGTATGAGGAATACAATAGATTCAAAAACATGTTTGTGTACGATTTTTGATTATTTATCGTTAATAGTACGCGCAAAAATACAAAAAATTGTTTAATTTTGCCAAAAATGTGACAGATGCGTCAGTAAAAAAGTTATACAGATGTCTGAAAGCATGAAAAAAACGGAGTTTACTCAGCAGGATCGCGAGTTTATGCAGATGGCTATTGATCTCTCCATAGAGAGCGTAGCTAATGGCGGAGGCCCTTTCGGAGCAGTGATAGTACGCAACGGAGATGTTATCGCCACAGGCTCAAACCGGGTAACAAAGAGCTGCGACCCTACGGCCCATGCCGAGGTGAGCGCCATTCGTGAGGCTTGCGCCAAGGAGCAGAACTTTAAGTTGGAGGGTTGCACATGCTATACCTCTTGCGAGCCATGTCCGATGTGCCTAAGCGCACTATATTGGGCGGGCATTTCGCGAATAGTGTACGGCAACACCAAGGAGGATGCCAAGGCTATAAATTTTGACGATTCGTTCATCTACGATGAGATTGCAAAGCCTTATGAGCAGCGAAAGATACCTTGTCAGAACCTGATGCGCAAAGAGGCACTTGCCGGATTTCGCGCCTGGAGCGAGAAGGAGGATAAAGTAGAGTATTAACCAAACAGACAAGTGAGAAACCTCGCCCGACATATCGCCCACCGCGCCACACAATCGCAAAATGCGATGGTGCGCATCGCTACGGCTGCCGTGGCGATAAGTATCGCCGTTGCGGTTATCACATTGTCGGTGATTTTTGGTTTCAAGGAGCAGATCTCGACACTCATATCGAGCACCGTGGCAGATATAACCATATCGAGCCCGTATGCCAAGCGACAACCCGAGCTCCACCCTATACCCGATAACGACTCTCTTCGCACCCTTATCCTATCGGTGAGAGAGGTATCGCATATCGAGCGCTACATCTTGCGCAGCGGTGTCGTTCGAGGTGAGCAGGGTGCCGCAGGTATTGCATTGAAGGGTATCGGAACAGAGGCCGACACCTCGCTTATCGCAGAGCGATTGGAGAGTGGTACAATGCCTCGAATAGAGGAGGCTCGACGCAAGGAGATACTCCTATCAAAGAGCATTGCATCGCAAATCGGAGCAACGGCGGGCAGTCGCATCGAGTTGCTTATCTTGGAGAATGACACCCCTCGTCGCGAGGTTTTCAAGGTGTGTGGAGTGTATCGCTCGGCGCTCGGCGAAACGGGTGCAGAGTTGGCTCTTACCGACATTCGTAACCTACAAAAGCTGAATAATTGGGAGCCGTCGCAAATTACGGGATATGGCTGCCGAGTACACAACAGCGAGTTTGCAGAGCAGTGTGCCGAACTTATAAATTTGCGACTTATGTATGAGTACGAAGGCGACGATAATATCGGTGCCGTGAGCGCACAAGAGGAGCACGCCGTAATCTTTGGCTGGCTCGAAACCCACAACATCAACGCCGCCGTTATACTTACGATTATGTTAATTGTCGCAATTTTCAATATGGTTACTGCATTGTTGATTTTGGTTTTGGAGCGCACCCGAATGGTTGGAGTACTCAAATCGCTCGGAATGCAGAACAGCATGTTGCGACGCATATTTACCTATCGCGCAATACAGATTATCGCAAAGGGTGTAGTCATAGGCAACACTTTGGCCTTGGCGATGCTTCTGCTGCAGAAGTATCTTCACATCGTCAAGCTCGACGAAACAGGCTATTTCCTATCGGAAGTTCCCGTATCGCTTGGCGCAGGTTGGATTGTGGGTATAAACCTGCTCTTTGTGGCGATAATTGTCGTAGCGATGTACCTTGCGACCTCGATTGTCAGTCGCATAAAGGTGGCAGAAGCGATAAAATACAACTAATTTACGATTACAAGAAAAACAGACATAAAACGATGAAAGACAGCAGCAAGGGAGAGATGGTACGCGGCATGTTCAACGACATTGCCCCTACTTACGACAAGCTCAATCATATTCTATCATTCGACATCGACAAGTTGTGGCGCAAGCGAGTGGTACGCATAGTTCGCAAGCTCGGCGCAAAGCACATTATGGATATGGCAACCGGTACGGGTGATCTCGCCATAGCGCTGGCAAAGGGCATCGAAGGATCCTCTATCTATGGTGCCGACTTTTCGAGCGAGATGCTTGCCGTAGCCAAGCAGAAGATCGCCCAATTGCAGCTCTCGGAGCGCATTTCGCTTACCGAGTGTAATGCCGAGAATATTCCGCTCAAGGATGAGGCTGTCGATGCGGCAACCGTAGCCTTTGGCGTTCGTAATTTCGAAAACCAGGCCAAAGCCTTGACCGAGATGGCTCGCACAATTCGCAAGGGCGGACACCTTATTGTTTTGGAGTTCTCGAACCCAAGTTGTGCCTTTGTGCGTTGGTGCTACCGTCTGTACTCGCACCATATTCTTCCGGCAATAGGTCGTATGGTATCGAAACACTCTACAGCCTACACCTATTTACCCGAGTCTATCGACCAGTTCGCCTCACCAAAGGCCTTCTCTGCCCTACTCAATGAGGTGGGATTTGAGAATATCGAGTGTCACTCGCAGTCGATGGGTATCGCCCACATCTATGTAGCACAAAAAGCGTAACGGCAGGATGAAGCGACTCTTCAAACATATATCGATTATTGCGGTAATTCTCGTTGCCACACTCGCCTTGGGCAGCTGTGCAAAGCAGGGTAACACGACACGCCAGCGCCGTCAGAAGTTCCAGGTTGTATCGCTCGACAAGGTGAGCGGCTCGCTGAGCGAGGGATGGCGCGTAACACTAACCGTAGCCAACAACACCTCGTCGAATATGCGCATAACCTCGGCAAGTGCCTTTGTGCGTTACAACGGACGAAAAATTGGTCGCGTTGTTGTGGATGAGGAGATTTTACTGCCGCGTCGTCGCTGCTCGCAGGTGGAGGTTCCGCTACGCATAACACTATCGAACCCCATAGCGGCAATTTCGCTCTTCAACAAGATACGCAAGGGCGACTACTCGGGCATTGGCGTAGATTACAATGTTGCAATAACGGCATTTGCATCGCACCGCATATTCGAGCGCGAGAATGTTTCGCTCGAGGAGCTCGCTGCACAATTTAATTTCGGACTTAAAAAATAGGAGATAATGAAGCGTATTTTAACCATTTTGGCAGTTGCATTTGCCATTCAGGCATCGGCACAAGATATCGTTCCAAATCAGGAGGAGAAGCCCCGCAAGAGTATCAAGGAGCAACTTCAATCGCCTGCACAGCGCGACTCGCTAACCACAATCAACCAGACGGTTACGATTACCGAGCAGGGCGATGCTGCGGCGATTGTCGAGAAGAGTTTGACCTCAGCTCCCAAGAGCATAAACGGCTATCGAATTGTTATCTTTATGAGCAATACCCAGACGGCTCGTCGCGATGCCGTAGCCGTTCAGGAGAGTTTCGCAGCACTCTTTCCGCAGGAGCAGTCATACCTGACCTACGAGAATCCATATTTCAAAGTGGCCGTAGGAAATTGTGCTTCGCAGGAGGAGGCGATGATATTGCTCGGCAGTCTGCGCAAGTCGTTCCCGAAGGCATTTATCATGCGCGAGGTGATAAATGTTGGCGAGTTCACTCGCTAAAATTGGCATTTTACCCCGTTTTACACTCTTTTTTGTGGCAAAAATTTGTTTTACAACAAAGGATTACATAAATTTGTAGAGAGCAAATATTTGTTATAACTAAAAATTTACGACTATGAAGAAGATTATGACATTGGCGATTATCGCCCTCGCATCAGTTGCAATGGTAGCTTGTAGTGGACAGCCCAAGCAGAAGACTGGCGCTTGCGGTGAGCCTTGCTGCCAGCCAAAG
>JAFZDR010000136.1 GCA_017561105.1 Alistipes sp.
GTGGATTCTCGAGGGCCACAAGGAGTGGAAATCGAATGTTTACGGACAGTGCAAGAGCTGGCTCGACGGAGGCTTGTTGCCTCGCGCCGTTAGCCGCGACCTCGATTGGGGTATTCCGGTACCAGTTGAGGGTGCCGAGGGCAAGGTTCTCTATGTTTGGTTTGATGCTCCAATCGGCTATATCTCTGCTACAAAGGAACTTACGCCAGATTGGGAGAAGTATTGGAAGAGCGAGGACACCAAGCTCGTTCACTTCATCGGCAAGGACAATATTGTCTTCCACTGCATCGTCTTCCCGTCTATGTTGAAGGCTCACGGCGGTTACATCTTGCCAGAGAATGTGCCAAGCAACGAGTTCTTGAATCTCGAGGGCGACAAGATTTCGACCTCTCGCAACTGGGCAGTTTGGTTGCACGAGTACCTCGTAGATTTCCCTGGCAAGGAGGATGTTTTGCGCTACGCACTTTGCGCTACAGCTCCCGAGACCAAGGATAACGACTTCACCTGGAAGGACTACCAGGCTCGCAATAACAATGAGTTGGTGGCTGTTCTCGGTAACTTCGTAAACCGCGCATTGGTGCTCACCAAGAAGTATTACGACGGTGTTGTACCAGCTTGTGGCGAGCTTACAGAGTACGATCGCGAGACTATCACCGAGCTTTCGTCTATCAAGGCATCGTTGGAGAACAATATCGAGAACTACCGCTTCCGCGAGGCGTTGAAGGATGCTATGAACTTCGCTCGTATCGGAAACAAGTATCTTGCTGATTCTGAGCCATGGAAGTTGATTAAGACTGATGCTGAGCGCGTTAAGACAATCCTCAATATCGCATTGCAGATTACAGCAAATATCGCGGTGGCTATCGAGCCGTTTATGCCGTTCTCGGCTGCCAAGATTTTGAATATGTTGGCTTGCGAGAAGTTCGGCTGGGAGCGCCTTGGAGCTATGGATTTGTTGGCTGAGGGGCACCAGATTGGCGAGCCTACTCTCCTCTTCGAGAAGATCGAGGACGATGTAATTCAGAAACAGCTCGACCGCCTTGCCGAGATTAAGAAGCAGAATATGGCTGCCGAGGTTAAGGCCGAGCCACAGAAGGCAGAGTGCACATTCGATGATTTCCAGAAGATGGATATCCGCGTTTCGACCATTTTGGAGGCCGAGAAGTTGCCAAAGACCAAGAAGTTGCTCAAATTGACCATCGATACAGGTATCGACAAGCGAACTATCGTGTCGGGTATTGCCGAGCACTTCACTCCGGAGGAGTTGGTTGGTCAGCAGGTTTTGGTGTTGGTAAACCTCGCTCCGCGCGACTTTAAGGGCATCACCTCGCAGGGTATGATCCTTATGGCGGAGGATGCAACAGGTGCTTTGCGCCTTGTTCAGCCAAACGAGAAGACCAACAGTGGTGCAATGGTAGGATAGTCTGAATTTGTGAGGCTGTTCCTCGTGGAACATTTGCTAATAGACTGAAAATTAGGTTAGTGAGATGAATTGGAACGACTTAGAGTTCGAGTTCAATGCTACCGGCGGTGAAAATCTCCGCCGATACTATAAAGATGGCGCGTGGGGCGAGCCGGAGTATACTACAAGTGAGTATGTGCCGGTGCACATGTGTTCTGCGTGCTTAAACTACGGTTTGCAGGCTTTTGAGGGCATTAAGGCTTTTCGTGGAGTGGATGGCAAGGTGCGAATTTTTCGCCCATATGCTCACGCTGCACGAATGGCTGCATGTGCGCGAAAGCTCTGCTTACCAATGGTTTCTGCCGATGAGTTTGTAGAGGCTTGTGTGGATGTGGTGCGTCGAAATCTCGAGTTTTTACCGCCATACGAGTCGCAGGCTGCGCTTTATATCCGCCCTGTATTGTTTGGTACGCGCCCTCGTTTGACCGTGCGACCATCGAGCGAAGCGGGTTTTTGCGTCTTTGCAACTCCTGTAGGTCCATACTTTAAGAATGGCATCCGCCCTATAAATGCTATTGTAAACCGCAATCAGGACCGTTCGGCTCCGCTTGGTACGGGCGATGTTAAGGTTGGAGGCAACTATGCGTCGAGCATGCTTTCGTATGAGGAGGCTCACGAAATGGGGTATAGTGCAGTGCTTTATACCGAGTCGGTCGAGCATCGTTACATCGAGGAGTGTGGCGCAGCAAACTTTATAGCTATCAAGGGCGATAGGTATATCACGCCGAAATCTCCGTCGATTTTGCCGTCGATTACTAACGACTCGTTGATGCAACTTGCTGAGGATAAGGGTTTTATCATTGAGCAACGCCCTGTCGATGTTGTCGAGCTTTCTACTTTCGAGGAGTGTGGCGCGTGTGGTACGGGTGCGATAATTACCCCGCTTGCCAAGGTCTTCGACCCTGACACAAATCAAACTTATAACTTTGGTGACGAGGTTGGTAAGGTGCTTTTGGATCTCTACAAGTCGCTTCAGGATGTGCAGTATGGCCGCGTTCCCGACATCCACAATTGGTGCGTAGAGGTAGAATAGTAAGATTGTTCCACGGGGAACAATTTGGGCGAAATATAAGAGAAAAGAGATGTTCCACGGGAACATCTCTTTTGTTTTATCTGCCAAACTTTACCAATAGGACATTTACATCGGCTGGCGAAACTCCCGGTATTCGCGATGCTTGGCCGATTGTCGAAGGCCTGATGCGGTTGAGTTTTTGTCGCGCTTCGATTGTCAGCGACTGCATTGATGAGTAGTCGAAGCCCTCGGGTATAGAAATATTCTCCAAACGATGGAGCTTTTCTGCCACTTGTCGCTCGCGCTCGATGTATCCCGAGTATTTAATTTCGATCTCCGCCTCCTCGATATCGGCATCGGTAATTCCGTTCTCGCGGACAAATTTTGCGAGTTTTGGCAAGGCCCCAACAAGTCCCGCAAGTGTCAAATCGTTGCGAAGGGCGAGCTCGAAAATCTTCTTTCCGTGCGAAAGTTCGGGTAAACCGAGCGAAATTAAATAGTTTTGAATTTCGCATATTTTCGCGCTTTGTGTGCGACAGTACGAAATAAGCGAATTTACGCGCGAAATTTTTTCGTTGAATTTTTCATAGCGCGACTCCGAAATTAAGCCCAATTTGTAACCAAGTGGAGTGAGTCGGCGGTCGGCGTTATCTTGTCTGAGCAAGATGCGATACTCTGCTCGCGAAGTAAACATTCGGTATGGCTCATCAACTCCTTTGACCACAAGGTCGTCAATCAGCACTCCGATATAGGCCTCGTCGCGCTGCAAAATGATAGGCTCGGCACCCTGAACGCGCAACGATGCGTTGATACCTGCCAACAAACCCTGTGCGGCAGCCTCCTCGTAACCCGTAGTACCGTTTACCTGACCTGCAAAGTAAAGATTGTCAATGAGTTTGCTCTCCAACGAGTGCTTTAGCTGCGTTGGCGGGAAGTAGTCGTACTCTATGGCATAGCCCGTACGGTAGGCGTGCACATTCTCAAGTCCCTTAATCTGGTGAAGGGCAGAGAGTTGCACCTCGTATGGGAGCGACGATGAGAAGCCATTGAGGTAGTATTCGTTTGTGGTGCGACCCTCCGGCTCAAGGAAGAGCTGGTGTTGCTCCTTATCGGCAAATGTGCGCAACTTATCCTCGATGCTTGGGCAGTAGCGAGGTCCGATACCCTTGATTGTGCCGTTGAAGAGTGGCGAATCCTCGAAACCTGTGCGGAGTGTGTTGTGCACATCCTGCGAGGTATAGACCAGGTAGCACGGCATCTGATCGCGTACCGCTTCGGTCTCGTCCGAGAATGAGAACTTCGATGGGTTTTCGTCACCCGGCTGCATCTCCAAAATCGAGAAGTCGATAGTGCGAGCGTCGAGTCGTGCCGGTGTTCCCGTTTTCATTCTGCCAACCTCAACACCCTGATTTACAAGGCTTTCCGTTACGCCATACGAGGCAGCATCGCCTGCGCGACCACCTCCGGCATTATTACGACCGCAGTGCATCAAGCCCGAGAGGAAGGTTCCTGCGGTGAGGACTATTGCCTTAGCCTCGAACTCTACGCCCATTTGCGTTTTAATGCCCTTTACGCGCGGTTTCTCACCCTCGCTATCAAAGAGTATATCTGTGACCGAATCTTGCCAAATAAAGAGGTTTTCGCGGTTCTCTAAGCGACGACGCCACTCAGCTGAGAATGCCGCCTTGTCGCACTGCGCTCGCGGACTCCACATTGCGGCACCCTTCGAGCGGTTGAGCATACGGAACTGTATGGTTGAGAGATCGGTTACGATAGCTGTTTCGCCACCGAGAGCGTCAATTTCGCGTACAATCTGACCCTTTGCAACGCCACCAATTGCGGGGTTGCACGACATCGCCGCGAACTTGGTCATATCCATCGTTACAAGGAGCGTGCGACAACCTCTGCGAGCCGCCGCCGAAGCCGCTTCGCAACCTGCGTGTCCCGCACCTACTACGATAACGTCAAATTTTTGCACCATCTTTATCTGCTTGAAAATCGTTCCGATTGACTCTTTTTGCACCTTACTTGCGTCGTAAATGCTCACATACGCTACAGTATGCTGCGCTTTCCGCCACTGCGTAACGCACAAAAATAGCCTAACCGCCTCCGATTTTGGGTTTTTAGTTTAATGCTAATTCTGCTTTTTGCACTCCGAAATCAACATCTGCTCCAAAAGAGCCAGATACTTATCCTCCTTCTTATGCATCTGCTTCTCGGCGCGCGGGGTTTTATCCTTCTGGCCGCAGAGGTGCAAAACGCCGTGAACTATCACGCGCAACATCTCCTGACGGGTGGTAGCACCATATAGGCGCGCATTGTCGGCTACGGTCTCGATATCAATAAAGATATCGCCTGCGATATAACCCGCCTTCAAATCGCTATCGTCGAAGGTTATGATGTCGGTGAAGTAGTCGTGACCGAGGAACTCGATATTCATTGCACGATGACGCTCTGCCGAGCAGAATACATACGAAATCTCGGCGATAGAGTAGTCGCCCTCCTGGCGTGCCACTTCGCGTAGCCATTTACGCATAAGACGCTTTTGTGGCAAGCGATAGTTGCAGTCGTCGGTGTAAAATAAAATATCCATAGTGGTGCAAAGGTAACGAAAAAAATTAAAATTGTATCGCACACGACACTCCCAGAGCCTTTGTGTTGGCATAATACATAGGAGTTGCCATCATCGCTTGTCCCTTACGCGGAATGCGGAAGATGTGGCGATTGAGCGGCAGCATCCAATATCCGATACGCGCCGAGAGTATTCCGAAACCGGCGCCTGCCAAGACATCGTTAAACCAGTGGCGGCCGTTGTACATTCGCATAAAGCCCACCGTTGCAGCCATGGCGTATGCTCCCATTCCGACACCCCAGCCATACTCCGAACGCACCAACTCGGCACCCGCGAAGGCGGTCATGGTGTGACCCGACGGGAAGGAGTTGCGACTGCCTGTATCGGGGCGCGGCTCGCGCACTATGTGCTTGATACTCTGCGATAAAGCCGTTACGGCAATATATGTTACGGCAGCTACAGCCACACGCTCTCCAAAGGAGTGCTTGGCCTCTAAGCCCATAAAGTCGAGAGTGAGATAGAAGGCTACGGGAACATACTGAACATAGTCTTCGAAGCGGAGCTTTACCCCCTTACTTGGTTCGTAGAGTCCGTTTTTGATGGCGAGGTTTATGCCGCGCATCGGAGCATTCTCTCCAACACCCAAAGCACCTAAGCCGACCAACGCCACGGGAGCCACAAGCTGTTCGGCACGAAAGCGGGTGGAGTAGGTTTGATTCTTCTCCCACCAATTCTCCGAGTATCGCTGGACTTTTACCCTCTCAGAGTCGTTTTTAGCCTCTATTTTACCCCCGCCCTTGGCAACGGCAACAACCGTCGGTGCCGTCAGTAAAATCGCAATAACGACTATTTTTAATATATTATAGACCATTTTTGCTATCATAACGCGACAAAGATATGAATTTTTTATCTTTTCATTCGCTGCGAGGTGTCATATTTATGCTTTTTATTATCTTTGTACCGAGCAAATATATATCTATGGGAAAGAGTTATAAACAGATTGTTAAGGTTATTGCCATTTGTGCTGCATTGGTGGCCGTGGCATTCTTTTTTGGTTACGGAATAGGTAAAATGTTAAAGAATATGTTGAGAGATATCGAGTACCCTGAAACAGCGCGTGAGGGCGTTGTTGACAACTATCACGGAGTGGAGATTGCCGACCCTTATCGCTGGTTGGAGGATGATATGTCGGAGCGCACAGCCGAGTGGGTGAAGGCGCAGAACGAGGTTACATTTGGCTACCTCAATTCGCTCCCGCAGCGCGATGCTATCCGCGAGCGATTGACAGAATTGTGGAACTACCCTTCGCAGAGTGCTCCGGCAAAGCGTGGCGAGTGGTACTACATCTCGCGTAACAGCGGACTTCAAAATCAGAGCGTTCTCTACCGCAAGCGCAACCTTGCCGATAGTGAGGAGGAGGTATTCTTCGATCCAAACACCCTTTCGGAGGATGGTACCGTGGCGTTGCATGCGGGATCGTTCACTAAGGATGGCAAGTATTTCGCCTATGCTCTTGCTGCTGCAGGTTCGGATTGGGTGGAGATTAAGGTTTTGGATACCGAAACCATGCAACCTCTTGCCGACCACATCAAGTGGGTGAAGTTCTCGGGTGCATCGTGGACTCGCGATGGCCGTGGCTTCTACTATAGCGCATACGACGCTCCAAAGGAGGGTGATGCGGTATATTCGGCTCAGAATACCAACCAGAAGGTCTATTTCCACCGCCTTGGTACTACGCAGGCGGAGGATATCCTCATCTTCGAGGATAAGAAGAATCCGCTCCACTACCACCATGGTGGCGAGAGCGAGGATGGCAAGTGGCAGTTTGTTACCTCGTCGGCAGGTACTTCGGGTACACAGATTCTCTATAAGGGCAAGAAGGAGCGCAAATTCCGCGTGTTGTTCGAGGGCTTCGAGTTCGACTATATGATTCTTGATTGCTACGAGGATGAGCTCCTCGTTGTAACAAACGACAACGCACCAAACTACCGTCTTATGGGTGTAAACCTCAATACGGGTGACAAGTACAACATCATCCCTGAGGGCGAGTCGTTGCTCGAGGCTGTAGGTATGGCTGGCAAATACCTCTTTGCCGAGTACCTTATCGATGCGCAGAACAAGATCTTCCAGTATGACCGCAAGGGTAACCTCGTGCGCGAGGTTGAGCTTCCGATTATCGGCTCGGTAGGCGGCTTCGACGGCGAAAGAGAGGACAAGGAGGTCTATTATGCTGTGGCAAACTACACCTCGCCAAGCATAATCTACAGCTATGATATCGAGAGTGGCAATAGCGAGCTTTACCACCGCTCGGAGGTGAAGTTCGACTGCGAGAACTATGAGACAAAGCAGATATTCTTCGAGAGCAAGGATGGAACTCGCGTGCCGATGTTCGTGTCGCACAAGAAGGGACTAAAATTAGATGGTAACAACCCTTGTTACCTCTACGGATATGGAGGTTTCCAGATTAACCTCACACCTTCGTTCTCGACCACCGCAGCGATGTTCATGGAGCAGGGCGGTATCTACTGCGTAGTGAACCTTCGTGGCGGCTCGGAGTATGGCGAGGAGTGGCACAAGGGCGGTATGTTGGAGAATAAGCAGAATGTCTTCGACGACTTTATCGCGGCTGCTGAGTATCTTATCGCCGAGGGTTACACTTCGAGCAAGAAATTGGCTATTGCCGGTGGCTCGAATGGAGGTTTGTTGGTGGGTGCCTGTATGACACAACGACCTGATTTGTACGCTGTTGCATTGCCGGCTGTGGGTGTGTTGGATATGTTGCGCTACCACCTCTTCACAATTGGTCACGGCTGGGTTGTGGAGTATGGCTCATCGGCTAATAAGGAGCAGTTCGACTTCCTCATAAAGTATTCGCCATTGCACAACTTGCGCGAGGGCGTGGAGTACCCTGCGACACTCGTAACTACGGGTGACCACGACGACCGTGTAGTGCCGGCACATTCGTTCAAGTTCGCAGCCGAGTTGCAGCACTGCCACAAGGGCGATAACCCTGTGCTTATCCGTATCGATACCAAC
>JAFZDR010000137.1 GCA_017561105.1 Alistipes sp.
AAGAAGGTGCTGAATGGCCTTGGTGAGGTTGAGTTGTGTGTGGATGATGTTCTTAATCAGAACACATCGTTTGGCCGTGGTGTTATGGCAAGCTACTCGCAGTTGCGCTATAATATGGTTTTGGGTAGAACATTCCTGGTGCGCTTTACCTACAACTTGCGCGACCTTGGCGGTCAGAAACGCCGTATGAAGAGTGTCGATTATCCACAAGATCCACTCGGCGATGTGCAGTCGAAGTTGAATGCATTGAAGCTATAATAAAAAAGAGAGCTTTCGGCTCTCTTTTTTATTATACTCTATTGGTCTATTTCAACCACTCCGAAACCGAAGCGTCCGATGGCATTCGCAAGTCGCCGCGTGGCGAGAGCGATACCGTTACAACCTTCGGTCCGTCGGGTGCTGCCGAACGCTTGAACTGCTGCGAGAAGAAGCGACGGAGGAATACCTGCAACCAGTGCTTAATCTCCTCGGTGCTATACTCTCCGTCGAATGCGCGACATGCCAAATACTCAATCTTCGCAGGCGAGAAACCATTGCGCAGGAAGTTGTAGATGAAGAAGTCGTGCAAGGCGTAAGGACCCACCAAATCCTCGGTCTTTTGTGCGATGTTACCCTCGCTGTCGGCCGGCAGAAGCTCAGGGCTGACAGGGGTATCTACGATATCCTGCAGGGTAGTGCGAACACTCTCGTTCTTGTCGTTTGCGGCGCACCACTCAACAAGTTTGCGTACCAAGGTCTTTGGAATAGAGCAGTTCGGGTTGTACATCGACATCGAGTCGCCATTGTATGTTGCCCAGCCGAGTGCCGCCTCGCTCAAGTCGCCCGTACCGATAACGATGCCGTTCTCCTTGTTCGCCAAGTCCATAAGTATCTGTGTGCGCTCGCGAGCCTGCGCATTCTCGTATGCAGCACCGCGCTCGTTCGGATCTAAACCGATATCGGCAAAGTGCTGCTCGCAAGCCTTGCGGATAGATATCTCGCGTGTTGAGATGCCCAACTCCTTCATAAGGGTGAGGGCGTTGTTGTAGGTGCGATCGGTAGTGCCGAAGCCCGGCATTGTAACGCCGATAATGCCCTTGCGGTCAAGGCCGAGCATATCGAATGTTGCAGCAGTAACCAAGAGCGCCAATGTCGAGTCCAAACCGCCCGAAATGCCGAGTACAACGCTCTTGCAGTTGATATGCGCGAGTCGCTGTGCCAAGCCCGAGCATTGGATTGTGAAGGCCTCCTTGCAACCCTCGTTCAAATCCTCCGGGATAAATGGCACAGGGTCAATTGTGCGCTCCAACTCGCTGTCTGGTTGCGCGATATCGATTTTTATGACGTCAAAGCGATTGTCAAGGTTAATGAACGATGTATGACGACGACGCTCGTTGAATATATGCTCAACGTCAATATCTGCTACGGTCAATCTCGCATCGCGCACAAATCGCTCGCGTGTAGCGATAATCTTGCCATTCTCGGCAATAATGCCGTTGCCCGTAAATACGAGGTCGGTAGATGACTCTCCCACGCCAGCCGAGGCGTAGATATAGCCACACAAAGCTCGCGCCGACTGCTGCTTAATAAGTGAGCGGAGGTAGGTGTGCTTGCCCAAAATCTCAGGCGTTGCCGACTGATTGAAGATGAGTGTTGCTCCTGCCAATGCCATATCCGATGATGGTGGTGCCGGAACCCACAAATCCTCGCAAATCTCTACTCCAAAGCGTGTGCCGTGTACCTCGAACAGTAAATCTGTGCCGAATCGCACACGCTGTCCGCAGATTGTAATTTCGGCATTGCGAATATCGCGACCCTCGGTAAACCAACGGCTCTCGTAGAACTCCGAATAGTTCGGAATATAGCTCTTTGGTACGATACCGCAAATCTTGCCATTGGCAATCACTACGGCGCAGTTGTAGAGGTTGTTCTTGTAGTAAATCGGCATTCCCACAATCGAAACTATCGGGCGTGGGGTAGCCAACAACTTCTCTAAAGCCTCATCGCCAGCCTCTATAATTCGTGACTGCAAGAAGAGATCGCCACAAGTGTAGCCCGTGAGTGATAACTCAGGGAATACCACTACGCTCACACCGCGCTCTACCGCCTCGGCAGTCATCTCGTCTATTGCCTTTGCGTTGGCGTGGCAGTCGGCAATCTTCACCAGGGGTGTTGCCGCAGCTACTTTAATAAAACCAAATCTTTTGTTCATCTGTATTTGTCTTCTATTTTTTTTGTGGCATTCAATGGCATTCGGGCTGCGCCCTTAATGGCATGCGCAATCAGAGATTGCTGAATGGCATCGAATGGCAAAATGCTACTTTTTCCTCTTTTCTTCAATACGCGCTTTTGTCAAGGATTCCCTAAAACCTCCCTCACTGACAAAGCGTGAAATCTGTTTCTCAATATGTTTACGCAGTAAAACATCCTCTTGGTACAACAATACAATCGCCATATTGGCAATAACCTCATCGTTTCTCGTTTCGGCAAGCTCTAAAAAGAACCTCGAATCACGATGTTTCAAACCAAGTTCTCTCATAGCCTCAACCTCTTTTGAATCGGTTTCCCATATTCTCAATTTGCGAGCGCGAAGATAGTCAATAAAATCTTCTAACAATTCTTGAAAACTTGCTCTCGCAATACCTAATAGTTTGAGGTGTGTTTCGGCAGATGTAAGTGATGCAGCTTTTCCCTCTACGATATTCTGCTTACCCGAACGAGCGGCTTGTATCATTTGGTCTTTGGTGCGGTCGCCAATAGCAATAAATCTCTCGCAAAAGTGGTATATTAGGTCGTATATAACCACTGCTTTACGATAGGCTATAAGATTGCGATAGATGTTATTGCTTTGTCTTGTTATGTCCATCGTAAATCTGCCATTTAATGCCATTCAGTGAGCGGAAGCGAACGCATGCCATTCATTGCCATTCTATGCCACTGATTGTTACTGCAATTCCTCTGCAAAATTAAAAATTTTTGCCGACAATACCGCAACTATGAAAATAAATTCTTAAATTTGTGGTGCAGTCTTCGGATTGCAGACATTTTATTAGTGAAAGTGTTTCGCTAACCTTGACAACGAAATTTGGCGATTTTGAAAGAGCAGGGATAAGCAACAACACTCTACACCGTATTTGGTATATCATTTTCTATATACCATTCGGTGTGAGGTATTGTTTATTTGCTCTTGGGCCACGCCAAATGCCTGTTGTCGGATAAACGAACAGCCTCACACTTTCTTTTTTATATTAACCGCACATTCGGGGC